>CALUSZ010000178.1 GCA_944323495.1 Candidatus Gastranaerophilales bacterium | reverse complement strand
ACCAAGGGCTTTCAACCAAATATATGTCATTAATCTTTGTTGCATCAACAAGGCTTCTGGGAAAAGATTTTCATTATATCGATAACGCCGTAAAACAGCTTATGGAGCGTTTATGATTGACGGTATTATAACTCCCAAACTAAGGGATATTGATTACCTTGCTCCGTCTGCACCTTACCCTGCGACACCATCAGGAATCACAGTTCATCAAAGCACAATATACAGATATTCAGTACCGACAGACGAACAGCCTGTTTTAAGTATCGTTGATTATATTCCGGATTATAACGGTAATTTTATAAAACCAGGGCACTATACACTAGCTCTCTCTACAGACAGAGAGTTTCTGTATCTGATAGAATCCAGGGAACTTGTTGCGGTTATTCCTGTTTTCAAGATTGCAGAAAACGAAAAAGAGCTCAAAAAATACTATAAAAGTAAAAAAGAACTTACTTCCGATGAAAAAAGCGAACTCAGGAAAAAGAAGCGCAAAGAAAAATTTCAGAAAATAATTGATGCAAAATATGCAAAGACAGGTGCAACACCGCCACAAGAATACATACATATGGATGCCACAATTGAATATGTAAAAGAGGGAGGATATTATCTTATAATGTATGAAAAAGGATTCATACGCGCCTGGGGTGCAATAAAAGTTAAAGCGGGCGAGTAATAAATAAGCCTTCTAATGTAACATACTACCCATTGTGTTACATTAGACATTTACATTGCCTATAATACCATATTTTACTGAGTTTGTGAAGCAGTCCCTTTTAATATAAATATATGAAATGCTAATATAATAGGCTTATTTTAGCTCATCCCCGAAAGTCTGTAATGAAAGTCCTGCGCTAATTGTGCCTTGTAAATACAATACAAACCTATAGTATAAACTCAAATGCGTGCAGAGTGTTTTACAAATCTTTTGTAGTCAAGCTTTTGAACCATTTCAATATCGACATGCGCTACACATGTAACACAATGGGTAGTGTGTTACATTAGGCTGTCGTAGCAAAATCTTCTCTTCTGTGAATGGGAGAAAAAACTAAATTAGGCATAAAAGAATATAGGAGAGTGATATGAAAAAACGAGGATTTACTTTAGCAGAACTTTTGATAGTTCTTGGAGTAACAGGAGTTATAGCAGCGGTAATACTTCCTGCAATCAACGGATTAATGCCTGATAAAACAAAGATTAATTATCTCAAAGTATATGATGAACTAGGGAAAAATATTAAATCATTAACAGCAGATTCTACTATATTTCCAATAATGCTTAAAAATGGAGATGAAGATATAGATGTAAGTAATATTCCTCTTTTAAATAACACAAAGCCCTTAAAGTCACCTTTTAATGAAGAAAAGTATTCAGGTGACCAAAAACTTTGTAACCTAATAGCCTTTTCTATGGGTGTAAATGATTCCTGCAAAGATACATCTTATCCTGATAAATCATCTTTCACTACCTCTAATGGTATGGATTGGTGGATAAGCCAGACCAAGAGAGATATTAATACCTCAGAGAGTAAGGCGAGTTATCAGACCGATATCTATGTAGATGTGGATTCCTCGAAAGATTCATCAAACTGTATGTATGGAGAGGCTAATTGCAAGAATCCAGATCGTTTCAAGTTTCTTCTAGCAGCCGACGGCACATTAGTACCGGCAGATCCTGTTGGATTACATTATATCAACACGAGAAAGAATCTTCTTAAAAAGAAGTTTAATCCAGACGGCGAAGTTCTTGCTAATCTGGATGAAAGTTTATTAAACAAAGATTATCATTTGTTTTTAGATAAAGATGAAATTCCTGTTATTCCAGAGCCAGAACCGGAACCAGCTCCTGATATAACGCCTACACCAACTCCCAGCTATGATTATGAAGAAGAGGAAGATGTAGATCCTTGTACAAACTATTTTAAAAATCCAAAATATGGAGAATTACGTATGCAATGCTTTGATTATGTTAATTCAGACTATACTGGAGAGCATAATTATAATGAGGCGAAAACCTTCAAAAGTGTCTTAAAAGATAAACAGCTGATAGCATTGGAGCCGCTTTTAGACAAACTTAGTTCGCCGGCACCTGGCGATATTACAATGTATTTTGATATTACTTACATTTCTTTTCGTAAGGATGTTCCTGTAAAAAATTCTAGCTACTATTTTGTAAATTCAAAATATAAAAATGGACTCGGAGCGCCTGTTAGCGGATCTTCACACGTAACATATATAGATAGTTGGTCAAAACCTATTGGGAAATGCACAATAAAGAAAGGAGAGACAGAGTGTACTAACTATGTCCCTTTATATAATCCTTTTTCATCTATACCATCAGAATACGATAACTGTTTATTATCCGATTATACAAATTACGATGTTTGGAAAGATGCAGAATGCACTTTCGGCGTTACTATTAACAATGGTTTAAAAGTGGCCTATGCAGACATAAGTCCAAGGTATGACAATACAAATGTTTATTTCCCTACTAACTATTATGTTTATATGAAAAGTGGTATGGGAGTAACAGGTAATGCAGAGGTTACGGCATGGGTGGCAGGAATTACAGATCCAGAGTTGGTGTATTCTGACGAAAATAGTGATAGCGAAAACAGTACCTTTGTAAAATAGTTTTAAATTATTATTTAAAATGTCAGCGAATCAAATCCAAATCTTAGACTAGAAGAAGCTGCTGCCTGGATTTTAGACAAAGATGTAAGTGAAGTAATTGGCAGTGATTTTGTCAAAAATTCTAAATTTGTAAAATAGCTCTGCATAATTAAAATAAACACCTCCTATATCAGGGAGGTGTTTATTTCCCTTTATATAATTACAAGCGGTTTGATTAAGTCTCTCGGTTTATCTTTCATCAGCATTAAAGCTGGTTCTACATTTTCAAGCCCGTTAAACCTGTGAGTAATAAGTTTCTCAGGATGAATTCTGTGAGTTTCAACAAGCCTTGCAAGTTTTTCCGAGCGCAGACGACCGCCAGGCATCAGACCGCCGGATATTTGTTTATGACCCATTCCGCAGCCCCATTGTGTACGCGGAATTTTTATATAGTCACCTTCGCCGAGATAATTTATATTTCCGATTTTTCCGCCTGGTTTAAGCATTCTTATTGCCTGATCAAAAGTGTCATTATTTCCGCCGGCAATTACAATTCTATCTACGCCTTTGCCATGGGTTTTATCGAGAATTTGTTCTACTATATCACCTTCACGATAATTAATGATATCCGTTGCGCCAAATTCTTTTGCTAAATTAATACAATTTTGTCTTGAGCCGACTGCATAAATATTTGCAGCACCTCTGATTGCAGCGGCTGCAACAGACATTAAGCCGACAGGTCCGATTCCTATTACAACAACATTATCACCAAACTGAACATCAGCGAGTTCAACTCCGTGAAAACCGGTAGGTACCATATCGCTTATCATACACGCTGCGCCTATATCCATACCTTCCGGAAGATGAGCAAGGTTGCCATCTGCATCATTTACATGGAAATATTCTGCAAAAACTCCATCTTTGAAATTAGAGAATTTCCAGCCGGAAAGCATTCCGCCGGAGTGCATTGAATACCCTTCCTGAGCTTCAAGAGAATTCCAATCTGGTGTAATTGCAGAGACAAGCACCCTGTCCCCAGGTTTAAAATCTTTAACCAAAT
>CALUSZ010000177.1 GCA_944323495.1 Candidatus Gastranaerophilales bacterium | reverse complement strand
TATTTTAGTTATTGCATTTTTAACAACTTGGTCATCTTCGTTCTTGTAGCTGAATGATGTATCGTCAAAATTGTAACCCATTCTATCTAAAGCGATTTTATTTTCATCTAAAGCTAACAAAGCTTTTCTTAATTCTTTAGAATCCAATTCTTTATAGACAGATTTAAGGGCATCTAATTTTTCTTCTATCTTTCCGCCTTTATTTAAAGCTGTTTCTAATTTTGCTTCCTGCTCATCTGTTAATGTTGTAGAATTTTCTTTATATGATTTTAAAACAGCTTTCAATTTGTCATACTGTTTTTGCATCAATTTATTTTCAGCTTTTTCCTTATCTGTTTTTCCTGTGCTGGAATCGCCTGAATCCTGCCATGGATTCTTAAATATATTGTTAAACCAATTACCGCCGGCATTCATTCCATTCATCCAACCGCCATTATTGAATGAATTAAGTGTCTGTTGTATTGCAAGACGCGGATCAAGCAGGCTGTTTCCAAATGTCATTACATCTGGAAAATCATAAAATGCAGTATTAAAACTGGGTGTCATAAACATAATACTGTTTGCTGCATTCTTTGCATTCCACATATTCCAAGATAGATTTATTGAATCCCCCGGATTTGGGCTCAACATTGATGAATTTATACCTGAAAAATAAAATGGAAACATACTTTTATCCTCATTTATTAATATCCTTATATATATAAAGTTGGTACCGCGCTAAAAATTGACTTTTTTGTAAACTTTTCTTAATATATCGTTACATTTTTAATATAAAACTGATATATTCTTGCAATAAATCATTTGTATGATATAATAGAGTATCACCTTAATATTGGAGGGAATATGGCAAGAGTATTGATATCAATGTCTAATGACTTTTTAAATAAAGTTGACAGTGTTGCTTCTTCTGAACAAAGAACAAGAAGCGAATTAATCAGAGAAGCTTTGCGCGTTTACATAAAACGCAATAAAATCTCCAATAGCTTAAAAGCAGAAGAAAATGCTACGATTTTAACCGAGCTTTTGGGCTAATTCTGGTAAATTTATAATACCCACTTACCCCTCCAAAAAAGAAGCTGACAGGTTTTACCTAGTCAGCATAAGTATTTTCTCTAATAATTTTGGGAGGAGATTTGGGGATAGTTGATACATGGCATGCTACAATAAATTTTTATTTCATGATAGGGCATGTCAAGAAAAATTTACAAAAATTTACAAAAATTGTAACAATTCACCTATTGCCACCCTCGATTATTCACTTTCAAATGAGATTATAGTAATATATTGTTATGAGAAGAAAAGTTTTAGGGACAGTTTGTTGTTTAGCTATTTGTGCTTATTTAGGGCAGGGGCAGGTTTTTAGTGCACCAAACAGCGCCTTTGCAGAACATTATAATATGGCGCAGAATTATTTGATGCAGAACCAGTATTCGTCTTCAATTGTCGAATTTAGAAAAGCCTTGAGGATTAATTATCTTGATAATTCAGCCAGAATCGGGCTTGTTAATGCTTATCTTGCAAGAGCGACTTATTATGCAAATCAGGAAAAAAATTACGATAAAGCAGCAAACGATTTTAGAAGCGCTTTGTTTTATTTAAGACTTTACCCCTCAAAAGACCAGACTGTCCAAAATTCTGCAAGTATGATAGCATCTGCTACAGAGAATTTAAACCAGTGTCTTAAGGTCATAAGTTTTGATACAACCGCATCTTCTCGTTATAAAAGGGCAGAAGAGCTAAGAGCTATGGGAAATTTTTCCGCTGCTGCTTATGAGTTTTCAAAAGCTGCTGAGAGCGAAAAATTGGCAGGGGATTCTAATATCCAGATTGCGGATTTACTTAAGCTCCTTGGAAACGAACCGCGCTCTGCTGATTTTTATAAAGAAGCGCTTGATTTAAAACCAACAGACGGTGTTTTAAGAATGAAATACGCAAGGACACTGGATAAGCTCGGGCGTTATGACGAAGCCGTCACTCAATACAACGAAGCTTTAGCTAATTCAAAAGGCGATATGGAAGTTTTGTATGCCTTAGAGAGAATTTATTTAAAAAAACTTGCCATAACTCCTAATGATGCGGAGTTGAATGCAAATATAGGTGCAATCAAGCAGGCACAGGGTGATTTTGAGACTGCTTTAAGTTACTACGGAAAAGCAGAGAAACTCAATCCTTCCAATGTCACAACAAGATTGAATGTTGGAACACTTTTCCAGCAGAGAAAAGAGTATCAGAAAGCTATCCAGTCTTATGATTCTGTTTTGACTCTATATCCTAATAATACACAGGCGCTTTTATATAAGGCCCAGGTCTATAAAGAAATGGGTGACGGCAAGACTGCTTTCAGCCTGTATAAGAAGATACTTTCAATAGATCCGAATAATGCGGCTGCAAAAGCTGAAATTGCCGGAGTTATCAAGGATACAATGTCACCTTCCGAATACATTGATTATCTTGCAAAAAACGGCAGTTCTTCGGAATTGTATGATTATTCATACCAACTGCATCAGGAAAACAAAATTGATGATGCAATTTCGGGCTACAAAGCAGTTATTTCAAAAGACAGCTCAAATGTTAACGCTTATGTAAATTTAGCTGTTTGTTACGCATCTAAAAATGATTACAATAATGCTGTAAATACTCTAAATACTGCAAAGGCCAAATTCCCGGCAAATAATCTAGTTTTAAAAACATTGCAGAATGTGCAGCAGGATTCAGCTTCTACAAAGCTTGCCTCCGCATCTGCAAGCTATGAAAACAAAGATTACCAACAGGCAATACAGCAATATTTAGCCATTAATCCACCGACAGAAGATTCAATGCTGGGTGTTGCGGCATCTTATCAGGCATTGAATGATTACAACAGCGCGATTGAGTATTATAAAAAGGCGGAACAAATTAATCCTAAAAATGCAGAAATTCCTTACTATATCGGGTATTTGTATTCCGAGCAGCAGAACTGGAATTTAGCAGAGACTTATTTAAACAAAGCCATACAACTTAATCCTGAATCACAGGCAAAAGAGCTGCTTGCATACGTAAACCAGAACGGCTCGTTATCAGTCTTAAACGAAGGTATCGAACTTTTTGAGAAAAACAATTTCCAGGAAGCTATGGCTAAATTTAACATGGTTTTGAAAAAAGATGCCCAAAATGCTTATGCATACTACTATAGAGGCTTAATCTACGATGAGCAGAAACAGCAGAAAATGGCTATCAATGATTACTTAAATGTTTTGAAATACTCTAATGAGTTTCCGATTGCAAATTATATGCTTGCGGTTGATTACGATACTTTGAGCAACTACAAAGAAGCGTTTAAGTATTATCAAAAATTCATCTCAAGTTATACAACAGATGACGAGTATCTGAAATACGCAAAATCAAGAATGGAAGAACTCAAGCCGTATGTCGGCGGATAGATTCTTCACATAAAAGAGAAATATGAATAGCAAAGTAAAAACGTTAATTTCGAGCCGTGTTTCTTTAGCCCCGATGGCGGGAATAACTGATTATGTCTTGCGTTCTCTTGTAAGAAAATATTCTAAAACCTGTCTTTTAACAACGGAGATGATAAGTTCAGAAGCTTTAACCCAGGTTAAAGATACGGTAATTACTGCAAGAGACGATAACCATTCTCCGATTTCATACCAGCTAAGCGGTCATAAGCCGCAGATGATAGCCAGCTGTGCAAAATATCTGGAAGAATTTGCTGATATGATTGATATAAATATGGGCTGCCCCGTTAATAAAGTCGTAAAGGGAACGGACGGCTGTGCATTAATGCGTAATCCCGATTTGGCCGCAGAAATTGTAAGAACGGTAAAAGATTCTATTTCAAAACCTTTGAGTGTGAAATTCCGTCTTGGATATACATTTGATGAGCTAAACTATGTAGAATTCGGACAAAAAATGCAGGAAGCAGGCGCTGATTTTATTACAATCCATGCCCGCACACGCTCACAAATGTACGGCGGGAAAGCGGATTGGAAAAAGATTGCGGAATTAAAGCACAATGTGGATATTCCGGTTTTCGCAAACGGTGATGTGGTTTCAATCGAGAGTGCCGTTCAGTGTCTTGAAAAGTCGGAAGCGGACGGAGTCGCAATCGGACGCGGTGCTTTAGGCGACCCTTCTCTATTATATCGGGTCGAAAAATACCTGAACACGGGAGAATATTTACCTCCGCCTTCTTTGGACGAAAAAATAGAAACATTAAAACTTCATCTTCTGGAAGAAATGGAGCTTCGAGGAGAAGATGTCGGCATAAAATTCTGTCGAAAATTTATTCCGTATTATCTAAGCGGTTTTCCGGGTGCTTCAAAATTAAGAGGAGAGCTTGTTTTAATGGATAATCCTGATAAAGTTTTCTCTGTTTTAAATAATATCTGCGCTAAATTTTAATCCCGTTAGCCCAGTCTCTGGCAAGCATTTCGCCTTTGCCTTCAGGTTTAACCCTGACTAATCTTAAAAGCCCGTCCCCGGTTTTTACATCGATACCGTTCTTTGAAATCCTGACAAACTCTCCGGGCCGGCCTTCGAGATTTTCATCAAGCGGCTCTGTTTCCATAACTTTTATAATCTTATTCCGGAACTCAAAAAACGCACCGGGGCATTTGTAAACTCCGCGTACCAGATTGTGTATCTCTTCTGCTGATTTTGTCCAGTCGATTTTACATTCTTCTTTCTTTAATTTATCCGCAAAGCATACTCCGTCCTCACACTGGCAAGTCGGTTTGATTGTACCCTCTTTTAAGCCTATCAATGTTTTTTCCAGAAGCTCAGGAGATTTTTCCGCACATATTTCAAAGAGTTCTACACAGTTCATATTCTTTGTGATCTCAATAGGATACTTAAGGCAAATATCCCCGCAATCCAGCCCTA
>CALUSZ010000176.1 GCA_944323495.1 Candidatus Gastranaerophilales bacterium | reverse complement strand
ATTGGAGCGGTTGTCATATTATCAGTAACAAGCGGGTGTTCCATATATGTGTACAAATTTTCTACAGCATTTCTTCCATATTTTACGGAAGGATCGGTTGTCTTATTATCATATTTACCTTTCGTTCCATCGATATTTGCTACACCGTTTCTAACTTCAAACATAAAACGCCTCCACACTGATTATATTTATATAAAAACACGAACAGGAAGAAAATTGCTTTTTAAGAGATTTTGCAGTTTACAAAATTTAACGAATTTAATAGCCGGCGGATTCTTGTAGTAAAATAATAAAAACAGGAGGAGTAATGACAGAACATGTTTTTATGAACGGTGAGTATATAGAAGCGGACAAAGCCGTTTTACCAGTAAGAACACATGCGTTTTTATACGGAACTTCCGTTTTTGAAGGAATTAGGGCTTATTATAACAAGGAAGAAGACCAGCTCTACGCATTTCGAGTAAAAGAGCATTATGAAAGACTTTTACACAGCGCAAAAGTTATGTGGATGAAAAGCCCTTATACAATAGAAGAGTATGAAAATATTACAAAAGATTTACTAAAGCTTAACGGATACAAAACAGATGTGTATATTCGACCGACTCTGTATAAATCTTCTCAGAAAGTCGGTCCGACACTCACGGATAATGAGGATTCTTTTTTAATCTTCACAACACCGTTCGGGGATTATTTTGAAGGTGACAGAGGCTTAAAACTTTGTGTTTCAAGTTGGAGAAGAACTTCTGACAATGCCATTCCTCCGAGAGCAAAAGTAAGTGGTGCTTATGCTAATTCTGCCCTTATAAAAACAGATGCCCACGAAGCAGGTTTTGATGATGCAGTGGTTCTCTCCGAATCTGGGCAGGTTACGGAAGGTTCTGCCATGAATATATTCCTTGTAATAAACAGAACGCTTGTTACTTCAAGTACAACAGATGATATATTAGTCGGTGTTACAAGAAATACAGTAATAGAACTAGCTCACGAACTTGGAATCCCTGTAAAAGAACGCTCTATAGACAGAACAGAACTTTATGCGGCAGAAGAAGCTTTCTGTTGCGGAACAGGAGCACAAATAGTTCCTGTTGAAAGTATTGACCACCGTATTGTAGGTGATGGTAAAATCGGAAACATAACAAAACAAATACAAGAGCTCTACTTCAATGTAGTAAAAGGTAAAGTCGATAAGTTTAAGAAATGGTGTCTGCCTGTTTATGATTAGTTTTTTGGGAAAATGTATGCAGAATCTCTACACGAGCATCAAGTATTTAATTACGGGACGCTCAAGATGGGAACACGTAGTTGCTCAGGCCGCAGCTATCAGTTATGATTCTCTGTTAATTTCGCTTGTAATAGCTTTTGTTTCTGCAGCCGTTATTGCAATACAAGTATCTAAACAATTTCTTATGTCAGGCGCAGAAGCATATGTCGGCGGCTCAATCGCAGTTGTTATGATAAGAGAAATTGCGCCGGGTTTTGTTGCACTTGCAATAGGAGCAAGAGCAGGAACGGCAATTTCTGCAGAAATAGCCAATATGCAGGTAACTTCACAGGTAGATGCAATTAAAACACTTAAAGTAGATCCTGTAGGATATTATTTTTCACCAAGACTCCTTGCAGCTGCAATTACAGTTCCTATGGTGGTTTTGATTGCCGAAGTTGTTGGTATTCTCGGCGGGTTAGTAGTTTCGAATACTACAATTCACCTTCGTCCTTCACGGTATATTACTTCTGTCTGGCTATGGCTAAGCACACGAGATATATATATAAGTTTGCTAAAAGGTCTAATTTTTGGAGTATTAATTGCACTTGTCTGCGCAACACAGGGTTATGAAACAAAGGGCGGCGCCAAAGATGTCGGAGAATCTACTACCAAAGCCGCAGTATTGTCAACAGTTTATATGCTTATAGCTGATTTTCTTGTAAATCTTGTATTCTATTTGTAATAGCTAAAATGCAATATTTTTAAGCACTAAATTGATAAACAAATGTTCTTATGCTATTATACTTTATATTGAGCCGGAGCATTTAAAGTGATAAAAAAAAGGTACAGCGAAGAAGAATTGTACGAAATAGTAACAGAGTGGCTGGAAGAATACCACTCTGCCAGTGATAAGTATAAAAAGGCAAAAGCAAAAACGCTTATCGTCACCAGAATGCTGCCTATTATAAAAAGAATCGCAAGAACAATTGCAAGACGTTCTTCCGACCCGGTCGACGACCTGGTTCAGGCAGGAGCGATAGGCTTATTAAAAGCTATAGACACTTATTCTGATGATATGAATGATAACTTTAAAATTTATGCAGGGTATTATATTATCGGAGAAATGAAGCACTTTTTAAGAGATAAGCTTAATACAATACGTGTTCCAAGACACATTCAAGAACTTTCTTATCGTATAAATAATTTTACGAAAACTTTAACCCTTGATGAATTAAATGTGCTTACCAGCGATGATGTCGCAGAAGCTCTTAGAGTTCCACGCAACGAAATTGATTATGCTATTCAGGCTGATAGAAGAAAAAGCACTTATTCGCTGGAAGATGTTTATAATCTTGACTGGACACACGGGTACGAAGAGATTTTAACCCGGGAAAACTATAAAGATCATAGAGATATTGAAGATGCCAGAATAATTTTGCAAGAGGTTATTGAAAAATTACCAGAAGATGTTAAGCCTAT
>CALUSZ010000175.1 GCA_944323495.1 Candidatus Gastranaerophilales bacterium | reverse complement strand
AATGAGGATTTATTAGGGCTTGTTAATGCGCTTTTAGAGGTATACAAATACGATGCTGAAAAACTTGTACTGACAAAAACGAATTTCCCAATATATTTACTGGTTGAGCAGGTGTATAATGAGCTTTTACCGCTTGCTAAATCTAAAAATATTGAGTTTAAAATAGACTGTTCTAATAAAGAAATGATTATTAATGCTGACAGAAGCGAGATTAGACGGGTAATCTGCAATTTATGCGGAAATGCAATAAATTATACTCAAGAAGGCGGTAAAGTGACTATCACTCTAAAAAAAGAGAGTAAAGATTTGATTTTCTCAGTATCTGATAACGGAAGTGGAATCCCGCCTGAAGATATTCCAAATATGTTTCAGAGATTTTCGCAGGGTACAAGTAAAAAGCGTTCCACCGGAACCGGCTTAGGGCTTTATCTTTCCCGCCAGATTATTGAGTCGCACGGCGGAAAAATATGGCTTGAGAGCACGTTGAATAAAGGAAGCGAATTTTCATTCCTGCTTACGGATGTTGTGTGTGAAAAAGATTTAAAAGAAGGAAGTTTAGTATGATTAACGTTCTTTTAGTAGAAGACCATGAACTTTATAGAATGGGGCTTGCAATGCTTCTCGATAAAGCAGAAGGAATTACCCTTAAAGCAGAAGCCTCTGACGGACTGGACGGTATAAAAAAAGCGAGAGAAGTTTCTCCTGATGTTATTTTGATGGATATAGGACTTCCTAATGTAGACGGGATTGAAGCTACTCAAAGGATTAAAGATTTTAATCCTGATGTAAAAATATTGATTTTTACATCACGCGACAGCGAAGATGATGTTTTTGAATCATTTAAAGCCGGTGCTGACGGATATATTATGAAAGGTGCAACTCCTGAACAGACAATATCAGCAATAAAAGCAGTATATGAAGGGGTCGGCTGGATTGACCCTAATATTGCCAGAATGGTGTTTTCAAACCTCCAAAAACCCGGCAGTATGCCAATAAGTGAGCCTGAAGTAAAAAAAGGCAATAATACATACGGACTTACAGAGCGTGAATTAGATGTTTTGGAACTAATGGTAGAAGGGCTTTCTAATCCACAGATTGCAGAAAGACTGGTCATTACAAAAGCAACGGCAAAAGCACATGTCCACAGCATACTGCAGAAACTCTGCGTAACATCAAGAACCCAGGCTACGGTAACTGCAATGAAAGAGGGATTGGTCTGATATGTATGAAGCTTTAGCCGGAGTTATTATGGCAATAAAGGTTCATCTTCAGGAGATGAAATATGGTGTTACAAAAAATAGCGACACTGTTGTTGCAGAAACTATTTATAGAAATAAAGTCGATAAAATCGGAGAAAGTGAAAAATATGAAAAAAGCCGTATGGCAGAATCCGGTTATATGACGGTTGCTGAATATGAAGCAAAATCAAGAGGAAAATCAAGAAAAGAAATTAACGATGAAATCTTAGATAAAGCTCAAATGCCTAAAGATGAGAACATGGTATATGTTCCGCAAAAGAAATTTCGTCTTGTTAAATATAATGATCCCGTGGGAAGTCCGGAATTAACACTTCCTAGAAAATTAAACTTTGACAGACAAATTAATGCACAGGGGATTGTATCCGGCGATTATACAAAGCTTGTTTATCCGGCGGTATATTATTATGCAGAATCTGACTGCACAAGCTGTGATTTATTTTTGATTAATTTAGACTCTTATCTTTCTAATACGGAAAAGGTTAAGAGAGCAAATATTGTAAATAAAGTCGATGAACCGTTAATTTCCACATCAAAAGATATTGATACAAAATTTATTTTCAGAACACTTACTCCGATTGATTTTTCACCGGACAACAAAAAACTTGTAGTAAAAGAAAAAGTCGGACACCGTCATGATGGGATTTGGAAAACCGATTTGTGGGTTTATGATTTTGAAAAAAAAGAGGCAAGAAAGCTTCCGCAAATTAGAGATGCAATCGTAAACTACTGGGCATTAGCAGGCGGAGTCGATTTTGATGAAAAACGCTGGGATATTTATCCGATGGGGTTTGATGCAAATGACGACAATAGAGTTATAGTGTGTGCCTACGCATATACAGGAGATGTGCCTAAGTTTTTAGGAACCTGGAGTATAGATGTTTACGGAGAAAATTCGCGTCTTGAATCTTTAAAAGGTGATTATATTCCGGTATCGATTGTAGGCTACAGGTTAGCAGAAGATATGGATGTTATGCCGATGTCGGAAGTTGAATTTGAGGCAAAACAAGCTAAAGCTCAAGAAAAAGCAAAGAAAAAAGAGGCTAAAGAAACTGAACGATTTGAAAACGGTATAAAGAAGCTTGAATACGAACGAAAACTTGAGCAAATGGATATGCAGACTCTTATGAAAATTAAACAGAGAAAAGATTACCTTAAGGAAAATTATAAAAAGAGTCAGGACGGGCTTACCGGCAGTTAGGAGGTAAAAGAAAAACCAAAGTCTTTCTGGCAAAAATTATTTGGAAAATAAATTATATTCTATCCCCCGGAATTTGTTTTAGAACAATGGTTTTATGTTCATGAGTATCTTTATGTTTATTTTCCGTATTAAATAAAAATGCGAGCGGAATAAGAAGAAAAGCTATGAAAGCAAAATAGATTGAGCAAGCGGCGTCATAGGTCCTCCTCCGATACCCTGTATCAATCGGCCAAGAACCATTAAATTCAGATTTGGCGCCATAGCACAGACTAAAGAGCCGA
The DNA here is from genome assembly GCA_944323495.1 of Candidatus Gastranaerophilales bacterium. Next base: position 5,262 of record CALUSZ010000175.1, on the reverse strand, counting down.
ATGTAAAAATCCCTATAAATATTTTTAAAAATCGTTTTCTACCCAAAACATTTTCCAGCCATCCCGACATTAAGATTAGGCAAGAATTAGCTATCATATATGATGTTATAATCCAGTTTGCTTCATCTATAGTTGAGCCGAAAAAACCAGATATATGCGGAATAGCAACATTTGTTGCAGAAGTGGCCAGACAGGCAAATGATGTCGGAAGCAGTATAGAAAGCGCAACCAGCCAAAGAGGTGCCGGTTTATGTTTATACACAATCTTAGCCATTACTTAACCTTAACTTCCGGAACAACATACATGCCGGGAACTATATTATATTTTGAGAAAAATTTTCATATTTTTATATTATTAGTCTGCCTTCTTTTTACCTGCCCGGTATTTGCACGGACTAAGAATACAGAGCCTCAAAAACACATTGAATATATGAATATTGAATGGTGGGAAAGATTTAATGACGAAAACCTGACTAATAACCTGTTAAAGGTTTATGAAAAGAATTATGATTTAAAAAATACAGCATTAAAAGTTAAAGAAAATGAACAGCTTGTCAAAATGCAATTTGCAAATGAACTGCCTTCTTTGTCGTTATCAGGAGACCTTTCACGTGATTTAAGAGGCCCGTATCAACAGTTCGGGAATATGAGAATTCCTACATATTCCCAATATAACTATCTCTTACCGATAACAGCTGCTTATGAAGTTGATATTTGGGGTTCTAACAGGTTGAAAACAAAAAGTGTTAAACAGGAACTGGAAATAATGAAGCAGGCTGAAAGAGCTACTTACATTGCACTTACCTCGGATTTTGCATCAGACTATTTCAATCTTATTAAAGCTGATGAATTTTTGGCTATTCAGGACAAACTTATTAAAACACAGCAAGGAATTGTTTCCAAAACAAAAGATAAATATGAAATAGGTTTGTGTTCAATAAATGAACTTCTTGCAGAAGAAAAAATGCTTACTACTTTAAAAGAAGAAAAAAATAATCATATAAAAACACAAGAGACTCTAATAAACAGCTTAAGAGTTTACTTAGCAGATGCTGCTGACAATATTACAAGAAATAATTATGAAAAAATTAGTTTAATCAAAGGAATTCCGGCTGAATACAGCACTGATATTATTGAAAACCGCCCGGATTATTTGCAGCAAGAATATAATATTAAGCGCATTGGATTTGATGTAAGAGTTGCAAAGCGCGAATTTTTGCCAAAATTTGTTATATACGGACAAATTGGACTGAATGCTTATCATTTGGATACACTTTTTAATTCAGTTTCACAATTCTTTAATGCAGGAATATTACCGTCAATGGATCTGTTTTCCGGAGGAAGAAAGCTTGCACTGTTGAGGTTTAGAAAATTAGAATATGAAGAAGCTTTGAATAATTATCAAAAAACAATTCTTGAAGGGATAAAAGAAATAAATACTGGACTTGCTGAATATAAAACCACATCAAATAATTATAAAGAAACACTAAACCGCTTAAAACTCCAAGATGAAATGTACAAATTAATGAAAGACAAGCATACAATAGGCGCATCAAGCGATTTAGACGTCTTATTTGCAGAAGAAGCATATTTAATGGTAAAAAAAGAAGAAGTTTCAAATAAAATTAATTCGTTAATCGCGGCAATAGGCCTGTATAAAGCTGCGGGCGGAGTTGATTTGTATATGATTAATTCAAATTTGTAAGCAGTATTGACTAAATCAAACGTTTGTTTTATAATTGATTTATGGTCAAAGATGAGAATTCGAAAAACAGGATCTTAGAAACCGCTACAACTCTTTTTGCTCAGAAGGGGTTTGATGGAACAAGTGTTAGAGAAATCTGCCAGAAAGCAGGGGTTAATCTTTGCATGATTTCTTACTACTGGGGCGGAAAACGTGAATTATATGAAGGTATTATTGAAAATCTTATTGAACAGCAGACTGAATATGCCAGAACTTTTATGGACTTAGATAAGAGCCCGTCTGAATATTCAAAATCTGAATGTATTGAACTTCTGATTACAATTCTTGAAAGAGCGGTTGATTTTCTGTATTCAAATAAAATATCCAATGATTTGATTATGTTCCTGTTAAAGGAACAGCAAAATCCGGAGAGAAAAATCAATTCTCCGGCGTTTAGCTATGTAAGAGAACTTTTAGCAAGAATTTTTGATAAAGACGCCAGGGATAAAGAAATAATTTATAAGACGGTTTTTATATTTTCTCAATTAAATTCACCGAGAATTTTACCGGTATTCTGTCTTAGAGAGCTCGGCCAGAGTGAGTTTAGGGAAGATGATATAGAAATTATAAAAAATAATATCAGGTTTTATATTAAAAAAATAACAGCGGAAGGAGTAGGTAATGATTAAAAAGATACTCCTCTCTTTTACATTATTACTTTTGGCACAAACCTGCTTTGCTGTCGATATTAGCGAGCTGAATATTGAGTTTTTCGGAAAATTTAATGACGAGAATTTAAACTGTTATATTCAGGAAGCCCTGGATAATAACCACGAATTAAAAAAAGCTCAGCATGTTGTGGAACAATACAGACAGCAGGCAAAATATTCTCTGGGACGCGAACTTCCCTCTTTAAGCGTAAGCGCAAACTATTTAGGGATAAAGATTCCGGAGCTTGATAATTTTCAATTAAAAGACAATGCCTTTATACTTCCTTTTATGGCAAGCTACGAGGCTGATTTGCTATTAAAAAACAGGGATAAGACAAGGGCTGTTAAGAAAAGCTATGAGGCTGCAAAATTCAATGAAAAAGCAGTTTACCTTGCACTCTTAAGCGATGTTGCCACAGTATATACAAATATTTTACTCTATGATGATTTGATTGAAAAACAGACGAATTTGCTCAAAAATCAGGAAGAGATTTTAAACAGAAGCTTTGCTAAATTTGAACGCGGAGTTATAAGCTCAACAGAATTAAATAAAGCAAAGCAAGCTGTTGAAGAAGGAAAGAGTAATGTCGAAAAACTAAAAAAACAGCGTGAAACATTAATGATGCAGCTTGCGGTTTTAACAGGCAGATCTCCTTTTAATATTTCGGAAATGAAGAGGGGAGATTTAGATTATTTTGAATACTCCGGAACTATTCCTGAAGAGATAAGCTCTGATGTAATCTTTTCAAGACCTGATGTTAAAATAACAGAAGCAAATCTTGAAAAAGCAAAAATTGATGTAAGAGTTGCAAAAAAAGAATTCTTCCCAAGGTTCAATATCGTAGGAGTTTGGGCGTTTAATACCATCGCACCCGGCTCATTTTTCTCCTGGGAATCATCGCTTGCGGCTATATTAGCAGGTGCTTCGCAGGATATATTTAAGGGCGGAATGAAAATCGCTAATTTAAAGCTCCAAAAAGCAAAATATGAAGAACTTTTTGAGGAATATAACCAGACAAATTTAGAGGCAGTAAAAGAAGTTAATACCGCTCTTTGCATAATAAAACATGATAGACAGATTGAAGATAATACAAAATCGGGTTTAGGTTTTGAAACAGAAAATTTTGAAGATGCAGAGAAAAAACTTGCAAGAGGTGTAATCTCTACTCCCGAATATCTGCTGGAACAAAACAGATTTATTAACTCGGAAATAAATTACGCACAGGCAAAAACACAACGATTAGTTAATTACTTCACCTTATATAAAGCCGTTGGCGGTAAATTATAGGAGCAGGATATGAAGAAAAAAATAATAATTTTGGTACTACTAATATTAGTAATTGGCGGAACTTTAGGGTTTTTGTATTTTAAAAATCACAAAGTAACAAATGAGCTCACACTGTACGGAAATATAGAAATCCGTCAGGTTGATTTGAGTTTTCAGGTCGCAGGCAGAATTGAAAAAATGCTGAAAGAAGAAGGGGACACTGTAAAACGGGGAGACTTGCTTGCTATATTAGATGATAAGGATTATGTTTCAAATTTGGAAAAAGCCAAGGCCGATGTTGCCAAAACACTTGCTTTAAAGAATGATTCAGACTCAAAATTTGAACGTCAGGCTCCTTTAGTTAACGATAACACTATTTCAAAACAAGATTACGACACACTTTTAAATACCAGAAATAAGGCTAATGCAGATTATGAAGGAGCTGTTGCACAGGAGAATTTCGCAAAAAACCAGCTCGGTTACACAAAAGTTTATGCACCAGATGAAGGAATCATTATGGTAAGGGTTCAGGAACCCGGTGCTAATGTTACCAAAGGACAGCCGGTTTATACAATGGCAAAAATAAAGCCGGTGTGGGTAAGGGCATACGTTAATGAAACTGATTTAGGTAATATTAAATATGGTCAGGGGGTAAATGTATATACTGATACGGTTGACCCCAAAACCGGTAAAAAGAGAGTGTATAAAGGACAGGTCGGATATATTTCGCCTGTTGCGGAATTTACGCCTAAAACAGTTCAATCGACTGATATCAGAACAAATCTCGTTTACCGCATAAGAGTTTATATTTATGATATTGATGAATACTTAAGACAGGGTATGCCGGTAACGATTAAAGTAAATCTTGCAAGCAAATAATATGAACACCATAGAAATTAAAAATTTAACAAAAACCTTTGGTAAAATAAAAGCTCTGAATAACCTTTCGCTAAACATTGAAAAAGGTAAAATTACAGGTCTAATCGGCGCGGACGGTGCAGGAAAAACTACACTTTTAAGAACAATTATCGGACTTTTAATTCCGGATAAAGGAGAGATTTCTACCCTCGGATTTAATCCTGTAACACAAAAAGACGAATTAACTCAACATATTGGCTATATGCCTCAAAAATTCGGGCTTTATGAGGATTTGACCGTTATAGAAAATTTAATGCTTTACGCTGATTTAAAAAATATTCCGCACGGGTTTGAAAAAATGCTTGAATTCACAAAACTTGCTCCGTTTCAAGACAGGCTTGCCGGAGCTTTATCAGGCGGAATGAAACAGAAATTGGGTTTGGCCTGCACGCTTCTCGGGAATCCTGAATTTTTGCTCCTTGATGAACCCTCTGTCGGAGTCGACCCGATATCAAGAAGAGATTTAATGAAAATGGTTCGGGGAATGATTTCACCTGATACAACCGTTTTATGGTCAACCGCATATTTAGATGAAGCGCATAGTTTTGATACAGCGGTTGTTATTGATAGGGGAAAAGTAATTTATGAAGGAAAACCGCATGATTTAGCCCCGACTGCCCAGGAGTTTGAAAACAAAGTTATTGAACTTATGGGCGGATACAGAGAGGAAACTTCAAAAATAG
>CALUSZ010000174.1 GCA_944323495.1 Candidatus Gastranaerophilales bacterium | reverse complement strand
TATTATAAATACCGCAATTTTAGCGGGGTACAAACGGTGCTTTCAGCACTTAGACCAGCAGTAGTTGCACTTATAGGCTCAGCAGGTTTATCAATATTACTGCTTGGATTGTTTGGCAGTGAAACAGCAATTTCATTTTCTAGCATAATACCGATAGAAACCATATTATTTGTTGGTTGTTTATATATGCTGAGAAAATATAAAATAAGTGCTATTAAAATAATATTCGGTTCTGGTATAGTCGGCACTATTGCGTATTTTACAATGAATTTACTAATAGTTTAATAAAACTGCATATTTAATGATATAATGAGTAAGTAAGCTAATTTTTTAGCTTACTTTTTTGTTTACATTTTTTCACAAATATATGATACAATATTGTTGAAAATAAGTAATAAAAAAAGGAGAATGTAATTTGTCTACATATCAGCATAAGGTACAGTATTATGAAACTGACAGAATGGGAATAACACATCATTCCAATTATATCCGATGGATGGAAGAAGCAAGAACAGATTTTCTAGATAAGATAGGGTTTAATTATGCCGAGATGGAAGCTAAAGGTTTATCATCTCCAGTTATAGGAGTCAAATGCGATTATAAAGCAAGCACAACATTTGATGACATCGTTGAAATAAAAGCTTATGTGTTATCATGTACATCAGCTAAATTTGTTGTTGGATATGATATGAAGAAAGATGACAAAGTTGTATTTAAAGGTGAAAGCACCCATTGTTTTTTAGACAATAGTGGTAAGATTATAAGATTACAAAAAGAGCTGCCACATTTTTATGATGTTCTTTGTAAGAATCAGCAAGAAAATGCGGTATAAAAAAATAGCTGTAACAAGTTGTTACAGCTATTTAAATTATTTTTTGAAAAAAATAAGCACCTTGTACTGAGTACAAGATGCATATTTATGGCGGAGAAAGAGGGATTTGAATTATTAGTTTTAACTCTTTTTAGTTTTAAAGTGTCTATTATAGCCATTTAATATATTTTCTGCAACTTAAATAAGCACTTATAGTTGTGCTTTTTATTTTTCTAAAATTTTATATGGGGTATAATTCTGGGTAGTAAATAATATTTTCTACTCTTTTTTTATGCCCTTTTATACCCTGACTTTCGTCCGTTTCCTACTTTCTTTAACAACCCATCTTGGGTCATTTTTCTAAGTAAAATGCTTGCTGTGGATTGTGATACACCAAGTGCTATATCCACATCTTTACGGACAATAGTTTCTTTTTGATTAAATAAATCAAGTACGGTTTTTATTCTATCGTCATCGGCAATAAAATCCGCTGTCTGCTTATCCTGATAATTCAGGTTTGGCAATGTAATTTTAAAAGCATTGTTGCTAACCTCAATTATCGGCTTTGCCGCCTTGTCCATATAGCACTCATTGATTTTCAGAATGCCTGTGCCATAAGCCTCAATCAGCTGCAAACGGTAAAATACATTTGCAAGGTGCTGATTTCTCAAAGCTGATACACCTAACATAATATCATCATAGGAAATTCCCCTAACAAGTCCGCCAATAGTTACAAATTCTATTCTATCATCAAAAATGCTAATCAGCGTTGACCCGCTTACAGAGTAATCCTTGTGAACAATCGCATTTAACAGAGCTTCTCTGACCGCTTCTGGTGGATAATCTCGCTTATCAATACGGTCTAGCCCTTCAAATTCCGCACGAGTATGGTTAAACTGGTCAATATAAGAATATGCATCCTCTAACTGCTGCAAAATAGAGCCCATAAGCTCTTTACGGTCTTTAAATATGCTTTTTTTACTGCCTTCAAATACAGCCATTTTTATTGTTGCTATACATTGGTCGGATAATAGCATACCTAAATTTGAATATGTCCCGTCTTTGCTTATTAAGTTAAGTGTGCGTTTTTGTGCATCTCCAAAATCTACACCTTTTTTATTAAAATAAGCGGTCGCCTTTTCAAATGTCAATTGCTGATTTATTGAACGTGCATCTTCATAGCAATCCCCACTTGTCTCTTTAATCATATTTAGTATAGCAGTTTCCGAAGCGGGTACAGATGAAGCTCCCTGTCTTACATATACTCCCTCTGGTCGTACCCCTTTAGAGTGTAAATAATATGGACGAGCCGTACCACGCTGAACGGTTAATACAATTATCTGTTTACCGTCTATTTGTTCCACAGTGCAGTCTGTGAACATTGTAACATCAGGACGCACCACATCACGAATCATATTTGTAAGTTTTAGCATATTATTATCCACATCTGAAACACCACATATAGTTCCGTCATCATTTATTCCTATATATAGTTTACCACCTTCTGTGTTTGCAAATGCGATTACAACATATTTAATATCATCCATATATTCACGCTTAAATTCGATTGTCTTTCCTTCTTGCATTTCCAAACCACCTTCTAATTAGTTTTAATTCTAATGATTACTAATTATATCTAATTATCAAATTATTAGCAAGTATATATTTTATATTTTTCCAAAACGCCCTTATCTATTCCGACCTAAAATACATTTCTCTTTATAAAACACAAAAAATACGTCCTAAACATGCAATATAGCGTGTTTATAGCCATTTTTTTAAAAATCATTTTTGCAATAATTTTAATGCAAAATGTTCACTATTCGACATTATTTTTTTAATTAAGCCTAACATAAAGATAATAAATCTTAGGAGGTATTATCTTTATGAATGTTAAATCAGAAATTAAACAAGCAATCCATAAGTTAGGATATAACAAACTCAAGAAACAGCAAGTCAATGCTGTTAAATCATTATTATCAGGCAATGACACCATTGTAATAGCGGGAACTGGTTTTGGAAAAACGGCAATCTATATGACAGCCGGACTTGTTATGAATAATCGTTTGACAATCGTTGTGGAGCCACTCCTTTCTCTTATTTACAATCAGGTTCAAAGAGCCAAACAATGCCGTATTAATGCTGATTATATTGACAGCACAAGAACCAAAGAAGAAGTTAATACAATAATGAAAAATATACATAAACTGAACTTTTTATATGTAACCCCAGAACGATTACAATCAAGACAATTTATTAGTAACATTAAAAAGACTGATGTTGGTATGATTGTTATAGATGAATGTCATTGCGTAACCGAATATGGTTCTACATTTCGTGAGTCCTATCTAAAAATAGGCGATTTTATAAATAAGCTTGATAAAAGACCTGTTATATGTGCATGTTCCGCTACTATTCTTGACGATTCACTTAAGAAAATACAAAAATCTCTGTCTATGAATAAACCTAATATTATTAAATGTGACTTAAGCCGTAAAAACCTTGTGCTTATAAAGAAGAATGTAACAG
>CALUSZ010000173.1 GCA_944323495.1 Candidatus Gastranaerophilales bacterium | reverse complement strand
ATAAGTTTTCAACGCCGATGTTACCAGAAACAGCGTTTTTACCCCAAGAACCGCAGCCGAGTGAAAGTGACGGTTCAAGTCTAAAGTTATATAAGTCACCGATACCGCCTTGTGATGATGGTGAGTTGATTAAAACTCTGCAAGTCGGCATTAATTCTGCATATCTGTCAATTCTATCTTTTTTACGTTCATCTGTATAAAGAGCTGATGAGTGGCCGGCACCGCCTCTGATTACAAGGTGATGAGCTTTTTGAGCTGCATCTTCGAAATCAGAAGCTCTATACATTGTAAGAACCGGTGATAATTTTTCTCTTGAGAACGGATCTTCCCAATCAACTTCCGGTCTTTCTACAAGAAGAATTTTTGCATCTTCAGGAACTTCATTACCGAATCCGGCAAGTTCTGCAATCCTGTGAGGTTTTTGACCTACAACGTCAGGGTGAGCAGTTCCTCTCTTAGGATCGATAAGAGGAAGATCGATTAATTTTTGTTTTTGTTCTTCATTTACAAGATAAGCACCTCTGTATATAAATTCTTTCTTAACTTCTTCATAAACGCTGTCAACAACGATTACTGATTGTTCAGAAGCGCAAATCATACCGTTATCAAAAGATTTTGATAACAGGATTGAAGAAACAGCCATCTTAATATCAGCAGTTTCATCAATAACCGCAGGAACGTTACCAGGGCCTACACCTAAAGCCGGGTTTCCTGAAGAGTAAGCTGCCTTAACCATACCAGGACCGCCTGTAGCTACGATACAAGCAATTGAAGGGTGCTGCATTAATGCGCTTGAAAGTTCAATTGAAGGAACATCAATCCAGCCGATAATATCTTCCGGAGCACCTGCCTTAACAGCTGCTTCAAGAACGATTCTAGCTGCTTCAATTGTACATTTTTTTGCTCTCGGGTGTGGTGAGAAAATAATACCGTTTCTTGTTTTAAGAGCAATTAATGATTTGAATATTGCAGTAGAAGTCGGGTTTGTAGTAGGAACAATACCTGCTAAAACACCTAAAGGTTCTGCAACAATCTTTATACCGTTAACTTTATCTTCTTTAATAATTCCGCAAGTTTTTGCGTTTTTATGTTTGTTATAGATGTATTCAGAAGCGAAGTGGTTTTTAATAATTTTATCTTCCAGAATACCCATTCCTGTTTCTTCAACAGCCATTCTTGCAAGCGGAATACGGGCTTTGTCGGCAGCAGCCGCTGCAGCTTTGAAGATAGCATCTACTTTTTCTTGTGAAAAAGTTGCAAAAATCTTTTGTGCTTTGTTAACTCTTGAGATTAAACCTTCTAACTGATCAAGTGTCTCAACTACATTTGATGCATTTAGAGATTTTTCTAAAGCGTCAACGTCCTTTTTTGTTTTCGTTGTCATATTAGAATCTCCTTTTTTAAGTACGGCTATACCAACATTCCAACACAAATGGAAATTATTGTCAATAAAAGCTTAGAGCGTATTTTAGTGAATAAATTTTATATAAAAAAGCTAAAATCCGCTTGATAAAAACAATTTAGCGAGTGTATTTTCTACACTCGCTAAAAAAGTTTAATAAATTCTTTATATTTTTATTTTCTAAGCACCTTGTTTTTCAAAAGCATCTCTAAAGATATTTGTATCAAATTCAAATTTTATTTCTCCAGAATTATTTTGCTGCCCATTAGACACTGCGCCTGAGGAATGATTATTAGCAAAATTCAAATATGTTTCACTTGAAGCAGATGAATTTGAATTATTTGAACCTGATTCCCAAGGCATTTCCAATGTCATGCCTGTTTTCGAACTGTATTCCTCAATAGCTTCTTCAAATTGAGCATTGGCTTCCGCTACAGCTGCCCATGAACCGGTTGCTGTAATAACAGGTTCGAGCTGTGCTTGATACTGACCAACAAGTGCTGTAAAGTTGTTGCCAACTTCTCCAATTGAATTTACAAAACCAGCAATTGTTGACAAATCACTTCCCATTTCACCAATTGATTTAGTCAATGCAGAAAGGTTTTTGACTGAACCTTGTATACGTGTAGCACCTGCTGCTGTTTGATCAGAACCAATTCTTATTAATTTTTGTCCGATTGATGCACCTGTAAAAATATTAGAATTAGCAGCACTGCCCATTGCAGTTGCTTCTGCACCTACTGTTTCATTCGCAGCACCTGTTGTACTGCTTGTTGTATTTACTACAGTCTGTACTCCGCCTTCTTGAACATAACCTTGAAGAGTCTGAATACCGTTTGAAATTTGAGCTGCAGATTCTTCAATAAGTCCTGCAACATTGTTAGAAGATGTTTCAACAATACCGTTTTGAACTTCTATTTCTTTTTGGATTTCGCCGATTGATTCTACTAAACCATTAATAGCTGAAGCTGCACCTAATAAAGCTTGTAAAGCAGCCTCTTTAGCTTCCGGTGAAGATACGCCGTCATTCAAAATCTGTTTGTTTTCTTCAATAATAGCAAGCTGTTCTTCCAGCTGAGCTTGAGCCTCTGCAATCTGGCCCTTATCGCCGCCCAATTCTTGAATAGTTTCCATTGCTTTACTGATACTTGTTGTATTATCAGCAATACTTGCAACTATTTCATTAATTTTAGATTGTGTATTTTGAGAAGCCTCGTCAGCTTTTTTATCTAATGTTGTTGCATTAGTTTCATTTTGCTTAACCTCTTTGGTTGCTTTTGAGTTTTCATTTGAACCCAAGCTCATGAGCATGCCCATAAGGTTTTGTACAATATTTGTAATTGCTTGTGCCTTCTGCTGATCATTACCATTTGCAGCGGTTTGCCCCTCTTGGACTAAACCCCATACACTGTTTACATAATTACTGCCTGATGAAGCACCAACAGAACCTGTTGAACCACCAATGGACTCAAGCTGGCTCATTGCCTTTGTTAAAATTGATTGAATGTCTGTATTAAATCCGGTGCTCATCTTACTTTGTCTTCCTATAATACCATCTTATATATATAAAGTATTTAAAAGATACCTAATTTCACGGCTTATATATTTTGTTACAAATCTTAATATTTAAAACTCTATTAAAAAAAGTAGCCACCGAGCTTATAGACACGTTTAAGCAGATATTGTACAAAGATAATAGATTAGATAAAAAAAGGCATTATGAAGATGAGGAAGATTAAAATCTATGGAAAATTTTACCGAGCGTGAAAGAGAAGTTTTGTTTTTACTTCTTAAGGGTCTTAACAATAAGGAAATTTCTAAAAAACTTTTTATTTCAAATCATACAACAAAGGCGCATGTGGCATCGATTTACAAAAAACTTGGAGTATGCAACAGGGTTCAGGCAGCTATTAAAAGCATTAAGCTTGGAGCTGATAAGTACTTTGATTTAAAACAGATTTTGGATACTAAACAATAAACAATATTATAGAAAAGGGCGGAGCTAATAAATTAGCTCCGCCCTTTATCCTTATTCTACAATTAATTTTGCTTTGTCTTCTTCTGTTACGCCTTTGATGGTCAGGTTAATTCTACCTTTGTCATCAATTTTGATAACTTTAACAATAACTTCATCTCCGATATTAACATGCGGTTCAATTGTTTCAATTCTTTCTTGACAGATTTGAGAGATATGAACCATACCGTCTTTTCCGCCGCCAAGTTCTACAAAAGCTCCGATAGGAATGATTCTAACAACTTTACCCTTGATAACCATACCTACTTCCGGCTTAAAAGTAAGGTCTTTAATCATTTTCTTAGCTATTTGAGCGCCTTCTTGGTCGTTTGAAGTTATTGTAACAACACCGCTGTCTTGAATATCGATTTCAGCTCCTGAAGCTTCAATAATCGCTCTGATTTGTTTTCCGCCAGGTCCGATAACTGTTCCGATATCTTCCACCGGTATTGTCATTGTGGTAATACTAGGAGCATAAGGAGACAGGTGGTCTGCCGGTTTTGTAATAACCTTTCTCATTTCGCCTAAGATATGGAGTCTGCCTTCTTTAGCCTGTGCTAAAGCTCTTCTTAAAGTATCATTTGCAATACCTTTTGCCTTCATATCCATTTGAAGTGCTGTTATACCGTCATCATTACCTGTAACTTTAAAGTCCATGTCACCTAAAAAGTCTTCAATTCCTTGAATATCAGTTAAAACTACAGGTTCTCTGCCAGGTTCTGTAATCATACCCATTGCAACACCGCCTATCATGCATTTAACAGGAACACCGGCGTTCATAAGTGCCATTGAAGAACCGCAGGTTGAACCCATAGATGTTGAACCGTTTGATTCTAAGACATCTGATGTTACACGAATAGTGTATCCAAATTCTTCTTGTGATGGCAGAGCCGGAACATTTGCTCTTTCAGCCAGATTACCATGCCCTACTTCACGTCTTCCCGGGCCTCTCAGAGGTTTAACTTCGCCTACGGAAAATCCAGGGAAGATATATTTATGCATATAAGTTTTTTCGGTTTCCGGATCAACTCCATCTAATTCCTGTTTCATGCCAGGCCCTGCAAGAGTTGCAACTGAAAGAATCTGAGTTTGTCCTCTAGTGAATACAGCTGAGCCGTGCGCTCTTGGAATTACACCAACTTCACACCAGATAGGACGTACTTCATTTGGTTTTCTTCCGTCTGCTCTTACGCCTTCATCAAGAATCATCGCGCGCATAATTTTCTTTTCTGCAGCTTTAAATTCTTCAGCAACAAAGTCGATTCCGGTTTCTTCGATAATCTGATGAATATAGTGATCCTCCGGAAGAGCTTCAACACGTTCTTTAACAAGTTTTTTAGCTTCTTCAAGCTTATTTTGTCTATATTCTCTGTCAAAATTGTGATAAGCGTCAAAAATCATATCATGAGCAACTTCGTCAATGATATTTTTAAGCTCTGTTGTATCATAAGGATTTACAAATTCTTCCTTTACAACACCGCAAGCTTTTACAAACTCATTTTGTGCATCACACTGTTTTCTGATTTCACCTTGAGCAAATTCAACAGCTTCCATAATATCATCCTCTGTTACGAATTTACATCCGGCTTCAACCATAATAACACTATCGTGAGTACCAGCTACAACAATATCCAAATCAGATTTATCCGCCTGCTGGTGGGTCGGATTTGCAATAAGCTGGCCATCAACTTTTGAAACTCTTACAGCACCGATAGGACCTTCAAAAGGAGCGCCGGATAACATCAACGCGCAAGAAGCTCCTAACATAGCCAAAGTATCCGGTTGATTCTGCTGATCATAGCTGAATAATTGCGCTACAATTTGAATATCATTTCTATATCCCTTAGGGAAAAGGGGTCTTATAGGTCTATCTATCAAACGAGAAACAAGGATTGCTTTATCACTTGCCTTACCCTCTGAACGGTTATAACCGCCCGGAATACGTCCAATAGAAGACATTCTTTCTTCATAATCAATAAGTAACGGGAAAAAGTCTATCCCGACTCTTGGTTCTTTACTTACAACACAGTGAACAAATAACATTGTATCACCACAGCGGACAGTAACACTGCCGTTTGTTGATTTAGCATATTTGCCGGTTTCAACAGTTACAGTTTTTCCGCCGATTTCTAATTGAAAACTTTTTGTTTCCGGTACCATTTTTCCTTCTTTCTCCGGCTGCTCGAAAGCCGGATTCTTCCATAAATTCTACTAAATTTTTTCAATTTTAATTATATTATAAACATACTGAATCCGCAAAAATAATGCAAAAGAGGCGCGAAATAAATTCGCGCCTCTTTTGTTTCAACTTATCCTTCCTTCACATCCTCAAACACAGGCTGTATATCCAGCTTAGAAATAGTTCGTGAAGCTTTTGCGAACTTATATGTCCCGGGAGGAGTCGTAACAGCTAGAGATGCGGCAAAACCGGCAGAGAGACCGACAACAAGACCTGCTACCGTCGATAATATCTGTTTTAATGTAGACGCCTTTCTCGTTAGCGCAATTGGTACAACCAAACCTGCAAGAGCTCCCCCGCCGGTGATTAAGCGGGATGTCATTCTTCTTTTTTTGATATCTTCTTCTGAAGAATTTTCTGTCACAAATTTTTGAATTTTAGGAGCAGCTTCCATTATATCACGATACGATTGTTCAAACTTGTCTGTATCTTTTCCTGCAACAGTAAGTTTTCCTGCTTCCTGACCGTTGGAGTCAATCACGCGATATAACACACGGCCGTTTTCAGAAGCTCCAATACGTTGTATATTGCCATAAGAATTTTGTTTGAAGCCGCCTACGCCCATATTGATTCCATTAACCATAAAACCACCTTCACACTTCACTATAATACAATTCTATATTATTATAAACGCATAGAAATTCAAGAATTTGCTATTATGTGAAGGTTTGTAAAGTTAAGTTTTAATCCGCATAGCACGCAAGCGTAAAACTTGCTCTTAGTTTATTTAAAGCTCTCATTTCGGTCTGTCTGATACATTCTTTTGTGACACCGAAAAGTTTGCCGATATCTTCAAGGGTTGTTTTTGCAAAATTCTCCAGACCAAATCTCATTTTTATTACGGTCTGTTCCCTTTCTTTCAAGGTAGATATAACACTTTGCAAATCATTTTTTAATTGTTCATACTCTATATTTTCTTCAACATTTGTTTTTTCATCTTCTAAAATATCTGATACATTTAATTCACTTCCGTTTTTACCGTCAAAGCTGCCTTCTATTGAAACAGTTGAAGAATACGCTGATAAAAATGTATCAATCTTTTCAGGTTCAATATTCATTTTTTGAGCAACTTCTTTATTATTTACCTGACAATTGTAAGCTTTTTCCATCTCTGCCTTAACTTTAGAGAATTTAGATAAAGTTTCTTGTATATAAACCGGTATCTTCATACAATAAGACTGCTCTGAAATTGCTTTAAACATAGCTTGTTTTATCCACCAGCCGGCATATGTTGAAAACCTATATCCTAACTCGGGATTAAATTTTTCAACAGCAACCATCAAACCTAAATTCCCTTCCTGGATTAAATCTGTAATGGGAAGTTTGGATACATGAATAGCCTTTCTTGCTATTGTTAAAACTAACTTAAGATTAGCTTGAACCAATGTTTTTTTAGCTTCCTTACTGCCGCCTCTGGCTTTTCTGGCAAGCTCTTTTTCTTCTTCTGCCGTCAAATTTCTAAAGCTGTTTACTTTTCTTAAATAAGCACCCAGCTCTCCACTTACTGATGTAAGAGCGGTATAACCGCTTCTTGCGGGGTTGGTAGTTCTTTTCATGCTGATAGTTTGATCTTTCATACTTTTAAACTCCTGTATATTTTTGAAAACACATAAACAATTTGTATATACTTATAATATATCAAAAGTATATATTTCTCAATACTTTTATTAAGAAATGTTACGAAAAAACACTGATTTTAGAGAAATTTTTACAAAACTTAATAATTATTCTATTTTTTGTAAATACAGTTTGATATCCCCAATCCTTGCATCTATAGACATAATTACATCACTCATCTGTAAATATAAGCGTTTTGCCCCTTTAAAACAATTATGAAAAAAGAGAACGGTTGTTGTACCTTTGACTAATGCATTTTTTAAATCAACTATCTTATTATAAAGTATCGGATCCACTATTTCTTTGTTCTCGCAGAGAACCGTAAAAATATCACCAAACCACCATTGAACTTCTTCGACATTATTGGATTTTAAGCCTTTTCGCGCTTTTTTCAGATATGTAGATAATTTTTGATAAATATCTAAAACATTCTTCTTCTTTTCCGGAAGCACTTTCTTGAAGTAATTCATAGTCTGCTCATAACCTATATTAATAAGGTTTCTTCTGGCATCTTTGTTAAGATTGAAATCCGCAAAAAATATATCGCCCGTATTGATTCTTATACAGTCGAACCTGTCGTTATTTCCATAAAGTTCTGTTACAAAGTCCGTTGCAATATCTGTAACACAGCTATAGATAGTATTAATAAAAGAAATAGGATTCTTTTCATCTTCGCTGTAATCACCTTCCAGTCTAAACTCTAAAATTCTGCTTTCAGAATTTTTTAGAGTATCAGATAACCTCCACATCGGAGAAGCTTTTTGTAAATCTCCGTCAACAAGATATGATTCTTTATATTTAAAAGGCGCCATCAACCCGGGCATACTAGACGATATCTTAATTGCCTGTGCAACTTCAAATTCCGGAGTTACGGTATTAGAAAATTCCTGACAGCAAAATTTTGTCAAATCTGTAGTTATAATAACAAGAGACTTGCCAATATCTTTAAATTTGGCGTTTCTACCTTTTACACCTTCTACTTTTTTCGCAAGAAGCTCATTCAACCAATCTAAAAATATTTCACCTTTACTTAATGCAAACGGCTGTCCGATACCGAGGTGAATATCTTTAAACAAATCAAAGTTAACTTTCATAAAAAGATTTTCCAGCTCATACGATTTATACCCGCAGGCTACTAATGCAGCCATAACTGAACCAACAGAAGAACCGCCTATTATATCATATTCTATACCAAGTTCTTCCAGAGCTCTTATTGTACCTATATATGCCATACCGCGTATTGCACCGCCGCCAAACAGACAGGTATATTTTAAAGGATTAGTCATTTAAATAATCTCCATGTTTGAACATTGTTTTTCTATAGTAATCAATATTATATTCGGGTTCATAATAAGAAAACGCCCGATTTTCTTTTTTTACAAAAATTCCGCATAATCTGCCCTCAAAAACAAGCTCCCAATCTTTACTACTTAGCAAAATCGGATACACATCTGATGTTTTTATCGGCATTAGTATTTCTGTATCGTAGTTTTTTATAATATCATCCCAATTTGCACCTGCTAAATCAAAGTTCTTAAGTACCATAAACTCCTTGTCGTTATACACTTCCTCATACCTTCCATCCATAAAAATAAGATTATCTGGATAAAGTTTATAAGAGGCATAGCTTCCAAAGCCAAAAGGCACAACAATATTTCCTTTAATATTATTAATTTTTAAAAACTCTATTTCATATAAAGGAAATTTATATAAATCAGCCCTTGCCGTCATTGGCGAGAATAGAGGGATTAGAAGCGCCAGCAGAGGTATTGCAAGGTACATGCTTTTTTCTGTTTTTTTTAGAAGCTTCTTCACAAAAGAAAAAGTTTTGCAAAATTCATTATAACAAAGTGCTGATACAGCAATTACCGAAAGAGAAATCAATTTTACATGCGCTAATCCGCTGTATAATGTTACAGCAAGAACAATTGTTTTAGTAATATCAAATTTTTTATTATGTATAAAGTTTAATAAAAAAGCAAAAATACAATAAATGCTCATTGGCAAATAATAAAGTACATGTCTTTTAGCATAAAACGGCCACCATTCCATAATATATTTTCTATGCTTTGTTGCTGCTGAAAATAAAAAGTTTAAGTACTTGATTCCATAAGGGTTAATTGTCAAAAGCGGAGTGGATACAGCAAGCACTGCAAAGTATTTCTTCCAGGGTTTTCGCTCTATTAGTGCGCATATAAAATAGATAAATATTAATCCTAAGCCTGAAACAACACCTCCGTGGAGATTATTCCAGATTATAGTAATCAAAGGAACCCACCAGAGTATGTTTGAACCTTTTTTTCTTGTTTTTTCTAAAAAATACAGAAACATTGCAAAAAACATAAAACTAAACATCTGGCATCGTATAAGCTCTGAATTAAGCCGCATTAAAAGTGCTAAAAAAATTGCCATAAAAATAAGCGATACCGGATACGCATGCTTTTGCAATCTTTGAGTTTTCATCACAAAAAAGGCGGTAAAAAACATCAAAACTGCTTGCAAAATAAGAAGTCCGACCGGCCCAAGATATTTTAAAAACAAATAAAATACGACTCCAGAGCCCCATTCATGGTCATACCAGGGATGAGTAGGAGTGTATGATAAGAAATCTTTAAAAGGCAAAATTCCGTTTTCTATAAATCTTTCACCGACAATAAGCCTTGCAAACAAATCGTAATCATAATTAGTAGAAAGACAAACCAAAAACAAACACGCAATTGCAAGCATTAAATATACAAAAAAATTTCTCTTATTCATTTACACCGTTACCCCTGTCTCTCCCTCAAAAAAATTATAACAAAAACAAGTAAATTGTGATAGAATAAAAGGGGGAGATAAAAATGGGATTAACTTTAGTCGAAAAAATCATATCAGAACACGCAGGTAAGACTGTCCATGCGGGTGAACTTGTTATATCAAAGGTAGATGTAACTGCTGTACAAGATGGTACCGGACCTTTGACGGTCCAGGAGTTTAAAAAATTGGGAAAAGGGAAGCTTAATAATCCTGAAAGGACGATACTATTTATTGACCATGCTTCTCCAAGCCCGAGAAAAGAACTTTCTAACACACATATGGTGTTAAGGGATTTCCATAAAGAGTATGGGGCAATCTTATCGGATGTAGGAGCGGGGGTTTGCCACCAGAGATTAATTGAAACATTTGTAAACCCGGGGGAAGTGCTTGTGGGTGCTGATTCCCATACTTGTACCTCCGGTGCGCTGGGAGCTTTCGCAACTGGCATGGGCTCAACTGATGTTGCAGTTGCAATGGCGCTAGGTAAAACCTGGCTAAAAGTTCCTGCTACATTCAAAATCGTTGTAAACGGCAAATTTAAACCCGGAATCTGTTCTAAGGATTTAATGCTTCATCTGATAGGCATGATAGGGGCAGACGGAGCTACATATAAGGCTCTAGAATTTACAGGTAATACTATTGAAAATATGACAATGTCTGAAAGGTTTACACTTGCTAATATGGCAGTAGAAGCCGGGGCTAAATGCGGGTTATTTGTAGCAGATAGTAAGACAAAAGAATTTTTGAAACAGAGAGGACGCGAAGATAAATTCAGACAAATTATTCCGGATTCTGATGCTGTATATGAAAGAATAATAGAAATCAATGCTGAAGATATTCCTCACACGGTTTCCTGCCCGCATACAGTTGATAACACTAAAACAGTTGATGAGCTTAAAAATATCAAAGTTAATCAGGTTTTTGTCGGAACCTGTACTAACGGAAGAATTGAGGATTTGAGAGTTGTTGCAGAAATCCTTAAGGGCAAAACGGTTAATCCTGATGTTAGAATGCTTATATCACCAGCTTCTAAAAATGTATTCAAACAAGCATTGAAAGAAGGATTAATAGATATTTTTGTAGACGCAAATGCTGCAATCCTTGCACCAGGCTGCGGACCTTGTGTCGGAGTGCATGCCGGAATTTTAGGAGATGGAGAAGTATGCCTCGCTACACAAAATAGAAACTTCCAGGGAAGAATGGGCAATACTAAAGGATTTATTTATTTAGCTTCCCCGTATGTTGCGGCATACACGGCCTTAAGAGGATATATTGCAGCTGAATAAGGAGAAGAGTATGAATTTGTTATTATTAAAGCAATTATCTATATTAAGCGCTTTTGCCGGTGTAATTTTAGGACTTATAACAATTATTCCTTATGTTAGTTTTATAAGCTTTATGATTCTAATCATATGTTTATCAGCTTTTGTACTGGTTTATCTTAAACAAAATGATTTAATTGGTATAATCAGTGTAAGAGAGGGATGTATATTTGGTGCTGTTATCGGATTTGTATCATTTATTACTTTTTCTATTGTATATGCGCCAATTAGTATGCTTCTTGGCTGGCTTATCCCTTCTTATACACAAGGTTTTTTAAGATTTTTCCTCGGAAGCTTCGGCTCAATTATCGTTATGATACTTTTAATGGTACTTATGGCAGGGATAAGTGCGCTGTTTAACGGATTTACCGGACTTGTTACGGCTTATGTATATGAGCTGTTGACCGGAATGAAAAAAGAAAATAACCAAAATTCAAGCGTAGATTTTGAAATTAAGTAATGTTGGAGAAAATGAATGGATTTTAAATCAAAAATTAAGACAATAGAATGGGTTGATACATATTCCAAAATGGTAGATCAAACGGTTGTACCTTATGAATACAAGTTTGTAAATATAACATCAGGGGAAGAAATGTTTAATGCTATCAGAAACATGATAGTAAGAGGAGCTCCGGCAATTGGTATAGCAGGAGCGCACGGTGTTATTCTCTTCGCTCAAGAGCTTGAAAAAGAAAACCTGTCTAGAGAGGATTTTGTAAAGGAATTAATAAAAAAGGCCGAATATATGAAAACCTCGCGCCCTACTGCCGTTAATCTCATGTGGGCGGTTGATAAACAGATAGAGGTTATTAAAAATTCTCACTCCGATATAAAAGGAATAATAAAAGAGCTTAAAGATAATGCAATAAAGCTTGAAAATGAAGATATAGAAATCAATAAAAAAATCGGTGACTATGGTGCAGAAGTTGTACCGAAGGGCGGAACAATACTAACTCACTGCAACGCAGGCGCTCTTGCTACCGTAGGATACGGAACAGCACTTGGTGTAGTTCGTTCTGCTTTTGCAAAAGATAACACCATTAAGGTTTTTGCAGACGAAACCCGCCCCCGTCAGCAAGGTGCAAGGATTACTACATTTGAACTTGCAATGGACGGAATCCCCGTTACACTTATTACAGACGGAATGTGCTCTTACTTTATGAAAAAAGGTATGATTGACATGGTTGTAGTAGGAGCTGATAGAATAGCTGCTAATGGTGATACTGCAAACAAAATTGGAACCTATACAGTCGCAATTGCTGCAAAATATCATAATATCCCATTCTATATTGCTGCACCGCTTTCAACTATTGATATTTCAATCAAATCAGGTGAAGAAATTCCGATAGAAGAGCGCTCTCACGAAGAAGTTACTCATATAAACGGAAAGAGAATATGCGCTGAAGGTATAAATATTATAAATCCGGGATTTGATGTAACTCCGAATGAACTTATAACAGGTATTATTACCGAAAAAGGAATATTAAGACCTGATTATGTTAAATCTATAGGAGAAATTTTCAAATAAAATATAAAATTCATATAACCATTAGCGTTATAATTCTTAACAAATAAGCAATTCTATATTGCCATATATCTTTATATAAGTATATGGGGGATTATATGATAAAAGGATTAAGACTATTAGCAACTCAGCTAAAGAAGAATGCAACTACCGAACAACTATTTTATGCAAATCCAAAAGCTGATATAAAACCAAATATCTTTTACCACGGTTCGCCATACAATTTTGATACTTTTGATGTAGCTAAAATCGGTACCGGCGAGGGTTGCAGTAAAAGGGGGCAAGGCATATATCTTTTTAGAACACCAAAATTTGCACCATACTTTGCCAATATAAAAAGTAAAGATGCTCCGCTTCATATAGGTTCAGGAGGTCCGATAGAAAATCCAGTGCCTACAGTATATACTGTAAAATCGAAAGAAAATTTAAATCTTAAACAGGTTTCCTTGTCGGAATCTAAAACTATATCGCGAAATCAAAAAGATTTTGAAACAAAATTTCCGGAATATGACGGAATTGAACTTCCATCTACAGAAATTTGTATTTTCCCCAAAGCTCTAGCAAAATTGCAAATAGTACAAAAACAAGAAGTTTTAGATTTTGTCGCCGAAAGAAAGAACTATCCTTTCAGACAATGGACAACCGACAATCATAAACTTGAAGCTCTTGGTTAATATAAACAATACTTTATGGCTTCCATCATTGATTCAGGGTTTGCAATATTTTTACCTGCAATATCAAATGCCGTTCCATGGCTTGGTGAAGTTCTGATTATATCAAGCCCGATTGTCATGTTTACCGTTTTTTCAGAAGCTACAGACTTTATCGGAATCAAGCCCTGATCATGGTAACAAGCAATATAACAATCATATGGAGATTTTTCTCCTTTTAAGTAATTCTGTACAGCTTTTATAAACAAAGTATCAGCAGGAAGAGGATTTGTTATATTTATTCCTCTGTTTCTTACAGCCTGAATTGCAGGAATAATTACATTTTCTTCCTCTTCTCCAATAAGTCCGTTTTCTCCGGCATGCGGGTTTAGAGCACATAAGGCAAACGAAGGCTTTTTGATAAAAAGTTTGTTTTGAAAATAACTTCTTAACCGCTCTGTTTTTTCTATAATAATCTCTTTTGTCAAATTATTGCTGACCTCTTTTAGCACACAATGTCTTGTAAGCAGTAATACTCTAAAGTCTTTTGATACAAAAAGCATCTCCGCTTTTTGTCCGTCATGGGCTAAAAAGTGTTCAAGCACCTCGGTCTGCCCGTTAAATTTATGCCCTGCAAGATTCATAGCCTCCTTAGAAGTCGGAGCCGTAACTATGAATTTTGGCTTAATTTCACAGGCTTTTTCAAGAAGTCTGTATGAAAAATCTCCCGCTGCTGCCGAAACCTCTCCCGGAATAACCTTACTTGAATACTCTACATCAATTATTTCGTAATTATTATTAAGCCTTCCATAAGTATTTAAAACTTTTGAGTTTGAAATAATCACAATATCTCTTGGCGGAATGTCCAATAAATTCAACGCTTTTATTGTAATTTCCGCCCCTATACCATTTGGATCGCCTGTTGTTATAGCTATTTTATTTGAATATTTATTCATGACACTTAATATAATTTAGTATTTCTATCAAAGTATTTGTATTTCCAAGATTGCCTGATTTGGTAATAATCCATCTCTTATTCACATCTGAACATATTGAAATAGCAGGAGCAGCTTCATCTATAAGCATTAACTCATTTGATTTTATCGCCTTGCAGCATTTATACGAAGTTTCTCCGCCCAGCGTGATTAATATTACATCTATCCTTGCAATAACTCTTTCTGTTAGTACTGCAAGGTAGTCAGTAATCATTGTCGTCAATTTTTCTTTGGTTAGTTCAGCATTAAATGAATCATCAGAAAAGCCGTCAAAATTCGCAATCAAATGTGATGTGTGTACAACAACAGTCACGCCGCATCTAAGATTAGTAATAATTCTTTCAACTAAATCATCACTAACCCCGTTTACAATATCTTTAGTATCCAGCGCTATAAAATTAATATTATCAAAATCATCAGAACGCTCAAGCTTAGCAATCTGTTCCGCCGTAATTTGCGTAGCTGTACCGGAAACAATTAATTTAGGAAGTTTTTCAAGCTTTAACGGTGTTCTCACTCTTTCAAGCCCTGCAAGCCAGATTTTTCCAAGAACTTGTGCACACGCAGCAGTTCCTGCAGGCAGTAACTTTTTATCACATTTTTTTATCGCAAGAGCTACCTGCTCAATATCTGTTATAGATGTAGAATCTGCTACTATGAGCTTTTTACCCTCCTTAATTAGTTCATTAATTCTTATTAAAACAGGTCCGGCTCCATTCATTACAGTTTTTAAATCAATTGTACCGACAAGCTCCTTTTGCTTATCATCCAATTGCGAACGCAAAAGTGTCGGAATATGTGATTCCAGTATAGGCGAATGCGGATCCATTGCAATTTCCGTTCTGCCAATAGGTACACCCTTTAAAAGATGGTAGCCTCCGACTGTAATTCTTCCTTCCTGCGGAAAAGCAGGGATAATTATAGAAGCATCATAACCGAGCAAATCCATCATTGTTAATGTTTCAAGTGCAATATTTCCTCGCAGGGTAGAATCAATTTTTTTATAAAAATAATCAAACGAAAAACTATCAACAAAAGACCTTACAGCCCTTTCAACTCTGGAGACAGCTTCCAGTCTGTCACAATTTCTTGATTCTGTTGATAGAGCCCATACCTCAACATTTTCCTTATCCTGAGGCGAACATTCACTGTCCAGTAAAATTTTAGTATTTGCCCCTCTTAGATGGAACTGAAGCGCTGTATCATTTGCACCTGTTAAATCATCTGCAATTATTCCGACTATTTCAGATAAAATCATTGTTCAATGTCTCTTTTTGAACCTAACAATCTTACATTATTTGCAACAACAAGAAATCTTTCCCGCTCTTCACCGGTTTGATCAGTCCACTTGCTTATGGATATTCTGCCGTCTGCTACAACCTGGCGTCCTTTTTTTATGTATTCGCCTGCAAATTCTGCCTGTTTATCCCAAACTTCTATATTATACCAATCAGTAACTTCTTCTTTAGTTTTAGAATCCCAGCGTCCTACTGCCAGAGAAAAAGTTGTTTTTACCTTCCCTGATTCAAAATATTTAATCTCTGCATCCTGGCCGGCACGCCCTATTATAGTTACGGTATTCATTTATATCTCCTTTTCAATATAGCTAAATTATAACATAATTATTTTTAGAGTCGAAAAGTTAGTGTGATTTGTAAATTTATGTTACACATCTTATTTTAAACATTGCCTCTTTCGCGATACTTTTCCACAAAATTTCTCAATCTTTCAATAGCAAGCTTCAAGTTATCAAGAGAATATGCATAAGATATCCTTACAAAGCCTTCACCGCTCTCTCCAAAAGCGTTACCCGGAACGACAGCAACTTTTTCCTCCTCTAAAAATCTTGTTGCAAATTCCTCGCTTGTCATTCCAAACTCTTTTATACAAGGAAAAACATAAAAAGCCCCGTATGGTTCAAAACAGTCCAGCTTCATTTCTTTAAATGCATTGATTAGAAACCTTCTGCGCTGATTATAGGCCAATCTCATTTCATTAACATCTTCATCTCCGTTTTTAAGAGCCTCAACTGCGGCATACTGGCTTGTAGTCGGAGCACACATTATGGCAAATTGATGAATTTTTGTCATCTGTTTGATTAAAGCCTCCGGAGCACAGGCATAACCTAACCTCCAGCCGGTCATAGCATATGCTTTTGAGAACCCGTTTATAAGTATTGTTCTATCTTTCATGCCGTCTAGTGAAGCTATTGAAACATGCTGACCTTTATATGTTAACTCAGCATAAATCTCGTCTGACATTACGTAAATATCATTTTCAATAACAACTCTTGCAATCTCTTCCAAATCTTTTTTCTCCATAATAGCACCCGTTGGATTGTTCGGAAATGGAAGTATCAAAACTTTCGTCTTTTCAGTTATTGCACCTTTTAATTCATCCGCCGTAAGTCTGAATTGATTTTCTGCTTTCAAATTTATTATTACAGGTCTAGCACCCGCCAAAACAGCACAAGGTTCATATGAAACATAAGACGGCTGGGGTATAATAACCTCGTCATCCGGATTTATTAGAGCCCTAAGCCCGATATCAATAGCCTCTGAGCCGCCTACAGTTACTAAAACTTCATTATTCGGATTATAGCTTAATCCTTGACGCCTGTTTAAATAATTACAAATTTCTTCCCGTAATTCCTTTAATCCGGCATTAGAAGTATAAAAAGTTTTGCC
The DNA here is from genome assembly GCA_944323495.1 of Candidatus Gastranaerophilales bacterium. The sequence continues at coordinate 6,134 of CALUSZ010000173.1, read as the reverse complement.
TTTTTCCAGAGCAAAAATTCCCTCATCTCTTATGTGCCATGGGGTATCAAAATCCGGTTCCCCAACTCCAAGCGAGACAGCATCTTTCATTTCACTGACCAAATCGAAAAATTTTCTAATACCTGAAGGCTTTAACTCTTCTACCGCCCTTGATAGAGGTTTTGTCATGGACTTATTACCTCTCTTTCATCTTCTCTATGCTTATCAAAAATAGTTCCGTGATCCTTGTATTTTTTCAAAATAAAGTGAGTCGCCGTACTTAAAACACTATCAAGAGTAGACAATTTATCAGAAACAAACCGCGCGATTTCTTTCAGAGTTTTTTCTTCAAGAGTTACTAAAAGATCGTATCCGCCCGAAATTAAATAAACAGATTTCACTTCCGGATAATTGTATATCCTCTCCGCAATCCTGTCAAAACCTTGCCCCCTCTGCGGAGTAACCTTAACTTCTATAAGCGCCGTAACTTTTTCTATAGATGTTTTATCCCAATTAATAAGCGTATGATACCCGCAGATAATCCCCTCATTCTCTAATTTTGCAAGCTCTTCAACAGCCTCAGCCTCACTCACACCCAGCAGCACCGCAAGCTCGCTTAAATCTATTCTGCTATTTTTTTCTATTAACGCTAAAAGTTCATCTCTCATAAAATCTACCTTATAAAATTTGTGTAAATACGCTCTTCCTGCTTAGGAATTTCAATACCGGAACGTTTCCCTATTTCAATACATTTAAGTATCCAAGCCATATTCCTTGCTAAATTTCTCATGGTTTGAAGCCCCTCTAAATCTTCACGCGCATCTTCCGCAATTTTTCCATGAATATTATTCCAGTAATTAGAAGAAACTATAGGCATATTAGCAATTGTAAAATATTTATTCAACACATCAAAACTAGCTGTAGTTCCGGAACGTCTTGCAGAAGCAATTGATGCACCCGGTTTATATGCAAAAGCATATCCGCCCGCATAAAAAGCCCTGTCAAGCAGAGATAATAATCTTCCAGATGGATGTGCAAAATAAACAGGCGTTCCAAATATAAATCCGTCAAACTCCTTTGCCTTATTAATAAAATCATTTACAATATCATTAAATACACATTCTCCCGTAGTCTTGCAGGCATTACAACCGCAGCAATCTCTAATTTCAGGATTCCCAAGTTGAAAAATATCAGTATCAAGCCCTTCCTGATTTAAAACATGTGCACATTCACTTAAGGCAGTATAAGTACACCCATTTTTGTGAGAACTTCCATTTACTAATAAAACCTTCATATGCAATCCTCCTGAATATATTTTTCACTAAAGAAAAAGATTGCCGATGGGGAGACTCGAACTCCCGACCTACTGATTACGAATCAGTTGCTCTACCACCTGAGCCACATCGGCATATAAATCATTTTAATATGGTATAAAACGAAATGCAACAAAGACTTCTAAGCAAAAATGATATAGTCTCTTCTATCCCCCACCAATTTACTACCTAAATTACCCCTTGATATGGTTTATTTATGTGTTATTATTTACTTAAATTCAACTTGATGAAGGAGTACGTATCGTGAAAAAAACAAGTGTTATACTTGCCCTAATGTTATCGCTGATTACTGTTAATACGGTATTAGCAGAGACTCCTATTGAAAAATCAATTGAATCTTATACTCAAGAAATTGAAAAAAATCCAAATGCTTCTTTAGCATATTCTAACAGAGCATCTATGAGATTCTTAAAACAAGATATCAAAGGAGCTATTGCAGATTTTGATAAAGCCATACAAATTAATCCTAATAATCCGGAATTATACCTAAACAGAGGGTATATAAAACAACTGATAAATGATCTAGACGGAGCAATGGCTGATTATAATCTGGCATTGAAAATTAACCCTAATTTTGCATATGCATATAATAACAGAGGTGTTTTAAAAGTTGCTCTTAATGATATAAACGGAGCAATAGCTGATTATGCAAAGGCATTAGAGATTAATAGCAAATACTCTGATGTGTACTATAATCGCGCCAACCTCAAATATATGCTGAATGATAATAAAGGCGCCCTAGAGGATTATAATATAGCAATTGAACTTAATCCTAAAGACGCCGAAGCCTATAATAACAGAGGTGTTGTTAAAAAGAGAATGAATTTTAATGTAGGCGCCCTAAGCGATTATTCTCAGGCAATAGCTTTAAACCCGAATGACAGCATTGCTTATGCTAACAGAGGACGATTAAAAAAATTATATTTTGATAATGAAGGCGCAGCAATAGATTTAGATCAAGCAATCGCATTAGCAGAAAAACAAACTTTTATAAAGAATGTTAAACCGCTTTTATCAAACGAAAGCTACATAGCAGCCATACCAACAGCTTCCTTTGCTATAAAAGAAAATCCTGTAAAACAAAATACTATTGCATACAACAAACCCGAGCAAAAAGCGGAATCCGCAGTTAGACAAGTTGCACAACCGGTACAGAAAAAAGTCCAAACAACCGTAACCCCTAAACAGCCAGAAAAGCAACAGTCTGTCATAGCACAAAAGCCGGCTTCATCCGCTGTTGAAGAAAAGATTGCATCAGCATCTCCAACTATCAGCGCCGGAGTTGCAACGGTTCAAGCACCTGTTAATCCTGTGATTACAACAACTGCAATAACGAAAAACCCTACAACAAATGTTAAGCTTGCAGAAAGCTATTATATCAGAGGGCTGCAAAAGTGTGTACTTAGAGACCTGCAAGGAGCTATTGCTGATTTAAATAAAGCTATTGAAAATAATTCTAAATATGCCGATGCTTATTACTATAGAGCTGCTATTAGAAAAGAGCTTGGAGATACAGAAGGTTTTAGAAAAGATTACTCTATTGCAATTCAAATTAATCCGTCTCTGCAAACATTCAATGATTCTAACTGCTTATCACTGGTTGGAGGTTAATTCATGATTCTTGCAATTCAGTCTAACAATACTCCTCAATTTGGTAAATTTATAAAAATCAAGGGGAAAAAAGGGCATTTAGAACACTTCCGTAAACAATTAAGAAAAGACACTAAAAAAGACTTTGTAACATTTATTAGACGTACACCCTCAAAAAAAAGTAAACTTTATATTTTGAGCGGCAAAGATTTAAACAAATTTATTGATTATGCAAGAACAGGAGCTTCCCTTATAGATTTTCGCCACAGACCTGAAAAATTTTTAAATACCTCACCTATATCAATGAGAATACATGAAGCTTATGAACAATTAAAAAAGAGGAAGCTTTTATAAAGGTTGTCCCTCTGTAAACCCAATAAATACACAAAAACGTTTTATAAACGTCTATTAAAAATGGGGCGGGTAATGGTACGATTTCCGAACCCGATTTTGAAATATTTTCTATTATTGATACAGAAGAAACAATCCTATTGTCAACCAGAATTGAAAAACTTATTGCCGCTTAAAATTTCTTCATGTTTTTAGATTTTTGTCTTGACAAAAATCTAAAATAAGCTATACTGTTAGTATGGTAATCAGAAAAGAAAGGCGGCAGATATGAAATTATCAATCAAGTTTTTAAACCTGAACGCAAAGAAAATCGGTGATTTAGGCTGCAGTGATTGTTATCAAACACACTTTTTTGAAGTATGGCAAAATATTCTCTATGGCACGTATTATATAAGAGAGGTTTATTATGCTGCTGACGATGAAGGCTATGATAAAATCAGTAAAATCTCAAAAGAAAATGCAAAGGAAATAATCAGTAATAACGAATTTTCTAAAATAGATGATATTACTGACGGCTTAAAATCATTCTTGGTAGAAAACTGGAACAGATGCAGAGATTATGCAAAAGAATTTTTTGCAGATGATTTAATACAGGCGGCAGAATATTTATACAATCAAATATAGGAGTATATATATGACACTAACTAAAATTCAAAAACTCTGTGCCAATAGTAAATTAGAACTTGTGCAAGATGCCTATCAGGATATAACCGATTGGGAAGAAAATCCGAGTGATAAAAGAATAATTGAAGAAATTGAATACAAACTTGATTGTGCTATATATAATTATAATGAAGGTTCTGATAATTCTTACACAAAAAGAGATTTTACTTATACTAAAAAATTTATAGCAAAATTGAAAGGTTTATTATGACACGAGGCGGTAAAAGACAAGGCTCCGGCAGACCCAAAAAGCCTGAAAGTGAACAGGCAAAAAGATATACCTTTAGATTATATCAGTGGGAAGTTGAGAAAGTCAGAGAGTTTATTAAATCATTACGAAACAAAAAAGAGGGTGAATAAATCACCCTCTTTACACAGAAAGAACAAGAAGAAGAATAGCATCACAATCTTTCGTTATATATCAGCTCAAAAATAGAACTTTTTCTTTTTCCCTTCTCCTCACCAATCCGGCAAGTATTTTACCGCCTGCATATTTCCACCTTGCAAATTGTTCAGCTGCTTCTTTGTACTTCTTTTGATTTAGCAACTTCAGGAGTGTTGAAGTTTTAAAAGCATTGTACCCAATGTTATACTCAAAAGAAACAAGAGCATCAAACTGGTTCTGATTCAACGGTACTATAACAAGTTTTTCAACATTATTACAGTGAATCATTAAATCATTTTTCAAAAGCCTGTCAGCCTCTTGCTGTGTTATTTTTAATCCTGCATGGACTTCTGAACCTGTATGACCATACCCGATAGTCCATACGTTAGCAGGGCATTTATAGGCTTGAAGCCTGCAGCCTTCAAATTCTTTTATTAAATTAAGTCCTTTTTCTGATACATTCATTTTGTATATCCTCCAAATCCTCAATCCTGTGATTTTCGACTTTTACCTGTTCTTGCAAAACTCCGATGCTGTTTTCAAGCCGATATGTTCTCTCTATTAAGTTGTTATGTTTGTCCTGTTTCTGCTCCAGTGTTTCAAGTTTTTGCTCGAACCTTCCCATCTTGAAAGCGAGGTATAATCCTTGTATAACAACGGCAATCAGTATTCCGATTAATTCATAATTTATCTGCATCTTAATCACTCCGCCAGTTTTTTAGTTTTTGAAAATTATCTACTGAATGGAACATAGCCCATCTTTTAAACGCATTGAACCGTCCGAAGTATTCGCATAACGTTTCAAAAATCAATGTTGATAAATATCTGTTATAATTAATTACTTCCTTGTGTTCGCATAAATAATCATGAACACAACTTGCTAATTTGAATCGTGGTTCTTTTTGTTGTCCTATTAGAAACCAAGCAATAGGTGGAACATTTGCACCATTCCAGTCATACCATCTATGAATGGTAAATTTATATTTTTGATTTTCATATTCAACTAAAATATTGATATCTTGAACAACAAAGAACGGTTTATCTAACGCACGTTTTAGCTCATCACCGGATAATCCTACAAGACTTTTATCTTGCAGATAATACTCAGGCATATCTTTATTGAATGTAATCTTTAAACCTTTCCTGCCTTCTACAACGCAGCAGGGCAAGCCGTTTAAATTCTTTGTAACCACGCACATCATGAACCTACTTTCTTAATTGTTTTGAAATTGCAGGATTAATTTTATTAATCCCTTTCTCTACAATAGTTTCCGATATCGCATTGAGCTTTTCATCATCGAGAGGACAAGAGCCGCAGAAATAAGTTATTCCTGCCTTCACTCCTGCTGTAATAACTTTCTTTTCAATCGTGTCAAAAGTTTCACATGATTGAACTTTATCAAGCACATCTGCAATTCTATCTTCTACAAACTCTCTTGCACCGTTTAGAGTTTTGAATAATAAAATAATCGGTGCTGCAAGTAGTTTTAAAAATTTCATTCTGCACCCCCTTCGCTTATTTCTTTTTCGGGCAAAGCGTAATTAAAAACTTTACCGTTATTGTTGATATTGATTGTAAAAAAGGTAAACGAGTTTTTTATCCCCTGTTTACTTCCTTTTTTTTGTGGTTGTTTTTTTATGTTTGCCGTAAAGTATGACTGGTTATTTTCCACACTCTGTTCAGGAATAGCCACATCAGTGTCAGCAGCAAAAACACTTTCACAGCAAAAAAACAATAAACCTAATACAATAGCAATTTTCTTCATAAATTTACCCCCATCTTTTTTAATGTACTAACAATCTTTTTGATATATTTATCTCCGCTGAAATCG
>CALUSZ010000172.1 GCA_944323495.1 Candidatus Gastranaerophilales bacterium | reverse complement strand
GCATCTTTTCCTTCAAAATTATCAATTCTTTTATGAGCGGATTTTGTGCTTTCTTCAACTTTAACCATTCGCTCAATAAGATTATTGTGTTTATCCTGTTTTTCTTCTAAACGTTTTATCTGCTGTTCAATAAATTTAATACTCATAGCAAGACCGCCGAGAAAGATTCCGGCGGTCAATACATTCACGATAATTACTATCATCAATTCCATACTTATTGACATTTCCAAGCTCCTTTATGGCACATCTTCTTAAATTTTCAGCGTTAAACGGCGTTACAGGATTGCTCACCGCAATCCTTCCAGCCTCTGCTGAAAATTCGCTGGTAAATATCAACAAACCAAGCCATTACATTAGCCTTTAAGACATTTACACCGGAAGCCTTCAGTATTTCTCTGAAAATTAAGCTTGTAAGCCTTCTATATTCTTTTATTGAAATACATTTATTCAGAATTTCATCATGAATAAGTTTTTTGTTTTCAAGCATATAATCATGCACCATGGAAGCCATAAGAAAAGCATTGTCGGTCTTGCTTCCAACTAATCGCCAAAACGAGCGTGGAATATCCGCACCGTTCCATATATATTTTTTCGGAATAGTAAATCCAAAAATCCGTTTATTAGTAATAACTGTAACAGGAACATCATTGTGTAATTTAAACGGATATTTTTTCTTCTCGGCTTTAATTTCTTTAGTGTCATTAGCTTCAATAACACGCACGCAAACAATTGGTGTCACATCAAATGTGACATACTTAATTTTTTCTCTCATACTTAAATATCCTTTCTTTGGGGTTATGGGGTAAATTAATTTACCCTATCCTAAAATATCAGCTAATATTTCATCATCAGTTTTTTCATATTTGCAACCTCTTGCAGGTATAAAATTCTGAGAATTGACATTAGTAAAATTTCCAGACCAGTATATAGAATCACCTTTGGCAAGAAAAACAGAAACCATATTATTAGATGATATACAATATGTAGTTTTAGTTTGATTTATATATAAATCTCTTTGAGTTGTTGTTTCGGCATTTATAACATACCATCCTGCACAGTTTGTCGTATAAGGAGAAGATGAAGTCGGCAGAGATGTAAGTTTTACAATAACAGTGTTATCTGGAGCAATAGCATCTAATATTTCTGCTATAAGTTTATCGGATAGTCCCGATGCGGAAGATTTAGTTGATTTACTAATTAAGCCGTATATTTCCCCCATTGGCAGAGTAAAGTTTTCATTATCTTCATCAATTGTATAATAGTTTGCAGCTCCATTGTTTTCATACAACTCTTGTACAAACTCTCTATATTCAACATCTACAATTTTAGAACCGGTAGGTGATTCTACATAAGGAATTTGAAAAAGCGGTCTTATCTTAGTATTATCAACTTCAAAATAGGAATGTACTAAATCAACTTCTACACAGCAGTCATAGGAATGAGAAGTTTTACCGTACCAGAACTCTTGTATAGCTTCCCTTATCCAAGTATCACCAATATCACTGCTTGCTTCAGATGTTTGATTATTGCAAGTTGCCTTAGAATAAAAACCGTCAGTGTCATTGTAACCGACATCAATAATATACTTATCACCAATATTTACGGTTATAGCATTAGTGCTTAACATTTTAGTGTTATAGTCTGACGCATACAAATAGGCAAAAAGAGAACCGTTAGGCTGGATTTGTATACAAAGGGCATTTTGAGCAGATACGCACACATAGGAGTTACCGATACTTTTTATAATAGTTTCAATATGAATATGGAATGGTACTTTGTTTGTGGAAGGAATTTCTACAGGAACTGTAACATAACAACCTTCATAGTATAGACCGTTTGTAATTCCATTTTCTACGGTAATTTCTCCTTCCATAATGTTATATTCAGAATTAGCATATTCCGGTATTGTATAATTCTTTTCAATAACATCAATACCGCTTTTAGTTGAAGCCTGTTTATATCCTGCAATTTGGTTATAAACAGTTTCATCTGTACTAACATTCCCTGTTTCAAGTGCTTTTGACTGGTTAATTTTATCTATGGCTTCATCCGCAAGATTACTAAAATCTTTTTTTGCACTTGAATTTAGAACCGTGTTTACTTCCTGCGCTTTTTCAATAGCAATTTCAGCTTGTTCTGTTGCTTCATCAATAAGTTCATTTGTATCAGTAAGATTATTATTAAACTCTGTAATTGTTTCGTTCAATTCAATAAGCGTATTTTGTGCAGTATTAGAATGATTTTGCGCTGCCTGTTTTGCTTCATTACAGGCGAGCAATATTCTATCAGCTTCTGTTCTTGATATGCCGGAAGTTTCCACATATATATCAATAACAGTATCATTAACAGTCATTGATATTGTAAGAGAGTTATTAACAAAGGTTATTTCTTCTGTTACACCCTGTTTTACAATAAAAGGAATGACAGAAGTTATTGTTCTGATTCTATTATTCGTATCAATGAGTTTTAACTCGCCATACTGTTTGCCAATTGCCAGATTAGAAGTTATCTCGCTTGATAAAATGATTTCAAAGGTTTTACCGCTTAAATTACCGTAAGTAAGTGTTACATCTCCCAGAGAAAATGTTGCTGTAAAACCGCTTAAATCAATTGTTGTATTAAAATTGACGACAACAAATTGATCTCCAAGAAAATTTGTGTCGTCACCTTTTATTATTGTAATATAGTCCATTATTCTGTTTCCTGCTGATTCTCTAATGCTGATACTCTTTGCGCTAAATCTGCAATATCACTTGTATTAGTTTGAAGATTAGAAGCGTTTGCAGAAATTCTTAGCGACAGGGCTGTAATCTGGTTCTGTAAATCTTCAAAGTTATTATTCAGCAAAGTAGAACTTGCTAAACTTCCGTATTCAATTTCTTCAATAGTCATAAAGCACCTTTCAATATTGGGCTTGAAAAACAAAAAATATATTGTATAATATAGGTATGAGCTGGGCGTAATGCTCTAGGTTCACCCAACGGCGAGGGGTTCACCTCGCCATTTTTAATAAGGATAAAGAGTGGAAATTTTAAGCATTTTCGTTGATGAAGCCGGAAATTTTGGAAGTTGTGATTTTAAATGTCCATACTATATTGTTACTCTGGTTTTACATGAACAAAAAAATGATATACATAAGAATATAGAAGCACTTAATGCCACTCTTGCAGATACAGTTATTGGAAATCATACTATTCATGCAGCTCCTTTAATTAGAAGAGAAAGTATTTATTCAAATTACAGTATTCACGATAGAATAAAAATCTTTGATAAATTGTTTTATTTTACAAGAAAAGTTAATATTAAATACCAGAATATTATTGTTGATAAAAAATATACAAAAACTTCATTAGATATAAATAATAATATATCTAAACAACTTTCTTTAATCGTTAAAGATAACTTACAATATTTTCAGAAATTTGATGAAATAATTATTTACTATGATAACGGACAACTTCCTTTGGCAAATATTCTTGTTTCAGTTTTTAGCTCCTGGTTTCAAGATAACTTTGAATATCGGGTTGTTATGCCAAAGCAATATAAATTATTCCAAACGGCTGATTTAATTTGTACATTATCATTAATTGAACAAAAGTTAGCTTGCGGACAAGATTTAACAAAATCAGAAAAGCTATTTTTCAGCTCTGCTAGAGATTTACGAATTAATTATCTTAAACATCTGAAAAAATTAAGATTTTGTAACTAGAATTCATAGTTCCCATTCCTAATTTCCCATTCAATTCGTTTCATCATTTTTTTGTAATCAATATTATTTGCCTTTAATTTGGGTTTGAACTTTTCTATAGCTTCTGTATCACCGTTTAATAGGCATTCTTTGATATAAGAATATGCTTGAAAATAATTTACACCTTTAGATGTCGGATAGAATACATTTATCGGATTGAAACCTTTTCTGCTTGCAGATACCGTAAACGGAGTAAATACATCTTTAAATCTTTCATTAACCCCTGCCTTATTCCAGTTGTCCGTATAAACATCAGATATTTTTGTTACAACAGGATTTATAAGAGGTGAGGATTTACTTGCAAGTTTACGGATAGCACTATTAGGCATATCTTCAATAATTTCCGGCACCTCAAGAGCCTGTTTCCCGATTCTCATATAAAGCTCACGCCCTTTATCATCATTTCCGATATATGGTCTGGGGAAGAATGTTTCTACAACTTTTTTACCCAAATTATCACGTTCTGTAAAACGATTATTATTGTATGAAGAGTATTTAATACCATCTTCATATTTATCCAGATTTCTTATAGAATCCAGTTTTCTGTTACAGGCATTTACCAGATTAGAGTACATAGCCATCTGAATCAAAAAGGTTATAAAATACTTTCTTGAAACATCTCCACGTACCCCGGCACCTTCAATATCATTCACAAAAGATGACAGCCCGACTTTTCTTGAAATCTCACGGACGGCAGAACCAAATTTACTTGATTCAGCCAGTTTGTTTAAGAATTTTTGTCCGGCTCGTGATGAGAATACTGCAAAAGACTGTCTTAGTGTTGCGGACATATTCCAGTCCGGTGAGAGCATCAACCTTCTAGCCCATTTAACAGTATCGGGTTTTATACCTAAAGATTCCCAGTCCATACCGCCAAAGGTATCGTTTACTACCCAGGCAATATCTTTGCGAACATTATCAGATAAAGTAATTTTTCCGTTCTTTGAAACTCGATTAATTAAACTTTCATAAGCGTGAAGCTTATAAGTATTATGCAGATAGTTCCACAAAAACTTGTTATTTATATCGACATAAGCTTTCATTGGTTTGGTAATTATCTTGCTTGCACCAAAGGTTATTTTATCTACAAGATTAGAAATACCGTCAATAAAAGTGTTTAAATCTTTAATATTAATATCTGAGATAGCCCCAAACTGAACGCCATCTCTAATAGCCTGTTTTGCAAGCTTATTATTCTTAAAAAGCTCATAGTTATTATTTTTTATGCCATCAATTATTTTGGGAAGATTACCTAAAGTTTTGAAAGTTTTAAAAGGAATTATCCCATCATGAGCTGCGGCACTTTCGGTTAAAGCAACAACATGCATTCCATTGAATAAAAATTTACAGCCTTTTGCAAAATTATTTACCAAATCATAAGCAGTACCGACTTTTCTAAATAATTTATTGATAAATTTATCAGCAGCTTTTTCTTGCTTTGCAGGATTAAGAACTATATCAGACAATTCATAAATCTTTTTAGAATGCTGAGGATTCGCTTTAACCAATTTTTTGATTTCATCTAAAAATTTTGTATTTTCCGCAGAATCAATTAATTGGTCGGCATGAATTTTTTGAATTTCAGCATAATCTAATGTTTTCGGAACTAAATCAATGTGCTTAAAAACATCCTGTTCAATAGGGATATAAAGTCCTTTTTCAATGCCTTCTTTATATGAAGGAATAATTCTTCTTCTCTCAAACGGAGATTTTGTACGCAGATAATTTTGAAGAATTTGATTACTGTTATTATCCATATTCCAAATATGAGTAATATATTTATTTGTATCAACATTACTTTTGATATTCTTTATATCCGCAAGATTATTCCAAAACACTTCCATTTCTTCAAAATGTTTCTGTGCAAGGTCTTTAAGCTTTAATCTCTGCTCAAAAGAAAGATTTTCAAAAAGATTTTGCAAATCCGGTCGATTAAGATTTTTTGTCGGTAAACCTTTATTTTCACGCAAGAAAGTTAAAACTTCACGCAGATTTTTAGGATTTACTTTTAGTTCTTTTGAAATATCATCAATTTGAGAAATAAGATTATTAATTTTCTGCGTGGCATCAAACTTTGCAGAATCAATATTAGCCCGTCTTTTAATAATAAGCTCTCTTACTGCATCTTCTACACCGGATTCCGGCAAAGGTAATCTTTTGCTTGATTTATTGATAACATCTTTTGTTCGTCCTGTTCTTGTTGCAATTTTTCCTGCAATTCCGCCGACTAAACTGCCGCCTAAAGCACCTTCTCCCATTCCTTTTAAGGTTTCTGCACCGATTCCTTTAATGTCTTTATCCTGCATTAAACCTTCCCCGATTCCGAACATAGCTCCGCTTGTAAGACCGGAAGCTGTACCGCTTCCAATATTTTTAGCTATAACTTTTTTAGGAATTTCAGAAAATGCAGGTTTTGCAAGTTTAACAGCAACTTGTCCGCCGATTCTGCCAGCTCCGCCAAAAGGAATAGCGGCACTGCCTATTTCTAAGGCAGCACCACCATACAATTTAGCCATTTTA
>CALUSZ010000171.1 GCA_944323495.1 Candidatus Gastranaerophilales bacterium | reverse complement strand
TTCATTGAAGATACCTTCTCTGATTGCTGCTCTTAAAGTGTTACGGCCAATTCTGCCGAATCCGTTAATTGCTACTTTTACCATAATTTTCACTCCTTCTTATCAGTAAAATTATTTCTCTTAACATCTTTATCCTAAATCAAACAAAAATCTTAATCAACATTTGAATTATTAATTATTTTCAAAATATTAAGTTTTGTAAAAAAAATACAAAAAATTGAAATTAGAGTCTCAGAAAAAACTTTATTAATATATAAGTTATATAAACGATGATATAAAAGAAAGGACAAAATTATGGCAGGCGATGTTCAAGGTGTTCGAGACACAGGAACGCTTCCTTTATGGGCAGAAAATCAGCGGGTTTCCCAGCAGGAAACAGAACGCGAAAAGCTCCAGAAAACAGATGTATGGAGTTATGCTGCACAGCAGGCAGGGGCGTATATGAGCTAAATAGAAAGAGATTTATTTAAGGCGATTTTGAGGAATCAAAATCGCCTTTTTTGATATAATAAAAGTAGGAGGTAGGGGGGTATGGAAGAGTATAAAAAAATGATAGAGGGGAATGATTATTTCCCTATGACAGAGTATTTAATCGGTCTTAGAGACAGAACCAGAGATTTGATTACAGAGTTTAACCAGGAAAGGGATGAGAGGAGAAGGGAAGAAATTTTAAAATCTGTAGTCGGAAAAATGGGAAGTGGATGTTATATTACGCCTAACGTGTTTTTTGATTACGGGTGTAATACTGAATTAGGCGATAATGTTTATTTTAATGCTAATTGTGTAATTCTAGATTGTGCAAAAGTAACTATTGGAAGTAACACTTTTGTCGGTCCAAATGTCCAATTCTATACACCGATTCACCCTTTGGATTACAAAACCAGAAACACTTTTGTAGAATCTGCAAAGCCGATAACTGTTGGTAAAAACTGCTGGCTCGGAGGCAGTGTTATACTTTTACCTGGGGTTACAATAGGTGACGGGTGTGTAATAGGTGCAGGTGCGGTTGTTACAAAAGATATTCCTGAAAATTCTTTGGCGGTAGGAAATCCGGCAAAAGTTATAAAAACCATTGAACAATAATAAAACCGGCTGATGCCGGTTTTTGTTTATTTAATGTTTGCCTTAATCTTTTATTTTTTGTTTATATACGTGTCCTTTTCTGTCTTTTTCGATATTTGGAGTATCAATTTCAAATACATAAGCATCATTCGGTGCTAAGTTTACTTTTAGTTCATCAGCACTAACTTGAAATTCACTCTTTTCGCCATATTCAGGAACCATATTTTTTAATTTTTGTTCTGCTTTAAGCCCCGGAATTTCAATTGTACCTGATACATTTCTGTTCGGATTTTTGTTTGCTACAACCAGAATTGTGCGTCCGTTATTGTGTCTTGCATATGTGATTATCTGGTCATTTTCATCGTTCCGTTTGTCTAATTCAATAAAGCTGCTGTTAGGATTAGCAAGTACATCAAGATTTTCCTGTCTCATCTTGAGTGTACCTTTCATAACCCTTTCAATGTCAGGAGAGTTCCCGCCGGGCTGTCTTGATAGGTTGAACAGAGCTAGTCTGTACCTATGTTCATTCATATCATATTTTGGAGAAAAACTTTTTGTTTCAAGATCATATTTTTCAGTCCAGGTTTCAGTATTATCTGTATCTCTATATTTATAGTCGTAATAATCACCTGTTTGGAATCCATCTATAAAATACGGGTTGCACATCGGAATTGTTGACTGCAAAATTGTTGTCATCTTACAGAAATTTTCTCCGCCATGAATCATAGATGAGCTGTCATCGTGTGTTAGGAATGAACCTATAACACTTTTACCGGTTGGAAGTTTATGTGACAGGTCAAGATTAAATTTTACATAATCAATAAATTCCTGTGAGCTCCAATCTTGGAAAATGTGATACTGTCCATAGTATTCATCAAATCCTGCTTTAAGTAATTGTTCAGGTCTGTCATAAGGCATATTAATCATAGGAGAAGCACATTCATAAGTATAGCTTTCTGCAAGCCAGCCAAATTCAGGATCCCTCTTATGAGAATGCTTGATTAATATATCCCAGAATTCAGGCGGTTTCGCACGGGCTACGTCGGCTCTGATTCCGTCTATACCTAAGTCAATACAAGCATCAACATATTGCTTGTGCATTTCAAGTAAGTTAGGATTTAAAGTTCTTTGAGATTCATCTGCCCAGGGTTCAAACATACGGATATCAGTCCAGCCCTGAGGAGTTTTATCTTCTCCGTTTCTTCCATATGCCATTAATGCAGGCTCTGCCTCAAACATATCAACAGATGCACAGCTTGGAAGATCAAGCATTACGCGGATATCTCTTTTGTGGCATTCGTCAATAAATGCTTTAAACTGTTCATCTGCTGAACGCGGATCATTTTTGTCTATAAGCATTGAATCAATTGCCAGATGTCCGTCATCAGTTACATATTTTGCAGGGGCATATATAGAACCTGCTGTTCCTTGTGCGTTTTTCTTTCCAGGCGGGTGAATCGGAAGTATATGAATTGTATTGATTCCGTCCTCTTTTAATTCATCAAGCCTTGAAATTGCGCTAAGGAATGTTCCGTTTTTTTCACCGTCTTTTAATGTAACTTTATCATCACCATTTATATCCTTTGCAGTAAATGTTCTTGGAACAATTGCCATCATTACAGATTTATTGTTTTGAATCATTGTTTTGAGATTATTTTTATAAGGAAGTTCGGATTTAGAAGATAAATCAACTTTTTTAACACTTGCAGTGTTAATTAGTGCAAGATTTTGTAAGTATTTATCAGTAACATTTTTTTCATGTACTTCATTTTCAGGCTTATCCTGTTTTACAGGAGCCTGTATGTAATTGTTTGCAGCTCTAAAGTTTGTTGATGTAATGTTAGATAGTCTTATCATCGTTCACCTGCTTCTTTAAATTGTGGGGGTTCTTTATCTTTCCGAAACAAACCTGTGCAAGAAGTGTTACTCCGAGGACTGTTCCTAAGATTGAAGACGCAACTCTAGCCCATCTCTGATTATTGTATCTTCTTGTTGAGGCCTTTTGTATAAAATCGATAGGATCTTGTGCAACAAGGTCAAACATTGCTTTTCTTGTCTTTGTATCTGGAGAGTACTGTCTAAGGGCTCCTAAGTCCAGATTATGGCTTGGTTTTGTAAAGTCTATGGTATTATTGCCCATAATGTTTCTGAATCTTGTAATATACCACTGAAGTCTTTCTTTAACATTACCATTTTTAAGCCCTTTCGTTTCTTTTAAGGCATTTTCTGTTGCTTTATTAATTTTACCCTTAGCTTTGAGATTATTTCTAATAGCTGGTTTATCTCCTTCGCTGTCCCAGATATTATCCATTAAATCTTTGTAAAATTCGGCATTTATTTCTGTATCAAGTTTTAATGTGTGATCAGGATTGGTTGAACCTAATAGAACTTTTTTACCAGACTTTAATAGTTCTTTGCTGTATTCATCAGCAGGAATTTCCCGTTTATAAATATCCATAGCATGCAGCATTCTGAACATAGAATCTTTAGCACCCTGATACCTTTCAACGATGTTAGTTATAGTATTTTTCTTAGAGGAGCCGACACCCTTTGCATTTGCTTTTGCATACGCATTTCCATGTAGTTTTAAGGTGTTATCAGGATTTATACCGTCTAATAAATCGAATAATTCTTGTTTTGTTTTTATTGAGTTGTCTAAATCGCCTTTAACAAGCATATCGATTGTATTTTTAAATCTGCCTGTCTCACCAAGGCATTTAGCAGTTTTATTATAATTGTTTTCAATTGCTGTAATTAAATCTTTCAGGTGTGAGCTGTCTGCATTTTTTCCATTCAGCTTGATTTCCATATCAACAAGAGATTTTCCAAGCTTATTTATAGCTTTTTCATATTTAGCAGTGTCTTTTGCAAGTTCTGTGAATTTTTTGTCAAGGAATTCACGCGCATATTCTTTAGATTCTTTTATGGATTTTAAATCTTTATATTTTACTTCAAGAACATCAAGAAGTGTTCTTTCAAAGTTTCCATAAGAACGTGCAAGTACTGTTTCAGGAGCATATCCTATTTTAAATACTTTGTTTTTATCCAGAGCCTTTGCATTAGCTTTGAACTCACCCATAACTTTTGCAAGATTTGTAATATCTTTGATATCAGCTTCACTAACGAGTCTTGAAGGTTTTTCCTGAATTTTTTTGGAAATCTTTTCTACAACATTATTTCTTATAGATTTTAAATAATCCTGCATTTCTTTAGGTTCATTTGCAATCTTTTTGTCGAATAATTCTTTAATTTTGCCTTTTATATTCTGTAATTCTTCAGGAGTTATGCGCTCATTTTCTTTAAAAATGTTCTTAAGTTCGTCTGCAGTCGGAACAAATACTTTTTCAAGAGTCTTGTTATTCTGCATAGGAAGTCCAGCTTTTATCATAGAAGAAATCTCTTCTGCTGATTTTTCATTTAGAACAAAAGCTTTTTTCTCATTTATTAAAATATTTTTTAAATCAGCCTGAATACCTTCTTTTGCATATGAATCAAGGTCTTTTGTAATGATATCAACAAGATTATCAAACTCAGCCTGCGGGAGTTCTTTATTTTTGTAGTTATTCAAGAGTTTAGAAACCTGTTTGCTTAATTTATTGTCAGGAATCTTTGCAAGATTTTCCGGCATCTTATTAGTTTTTGCAAGAAGATGGGTTATTTGGGAATTATGTTCCATATTTCTTGCTTTTTCTAAAGCCGGGGCAATGAGTTTTTCCAAACCGCAGCAAATAAGTGCAGTCATAACCGGGGTTGCAAAACCAGCTGTCAACATCCATAATGTATTATTCTGGGTTGCAATTTTTCTCATCTGTTCTTTTGTGAGTTCGTCTCTGTTTTTAAGGCCTCTCGGGATACCCATTCTGTCACCGATGATTTCTAAGTTTTCGCCAGGGTATTCGCCTCTGTACATATCAAAAGGAATATAGTTGCTGTCCTGGAATACTGATTTTTTGCGTCCCTGATCGTCAATGTATTCTTTTCCGATAGAAAAACCGTGAACTATTCTTGATGGAACATTGATAAAGGCTTTAGGGAATAGTGCCATAGATGTTAAAAATGTTCCTAAACCTACATATTCCATTATTCTAAACATCGGATTTGTAGTTCTTGATGCAAGATATGTTGCAATTCCGATACCGCCGACTTTTAGACCGACATCATTAAGACGTCCTGTCTGGTGGTCGTTAGCTTTTCCTGCAAAGCCGTCTTTTACAGCTTTCATATCATAAGCGATGTCCTTAATGAAAAATTTGGGAACTGATAAAAGAGTATCGTGTACTAAATGACCTTGAGGCTGAAGTGGTTTTAGGCAGTTGTCTGTTTTAACAGCACCTTTTGCATCTTTGTAAGGTCTGTGAGACTTAGTATTTTCTATATTTGTTTGAACCGGATTTATTGCCATACTAAATCACCGTACTTTCTTTATTTTTATCTATAACATCTTTTTTTGAGGCTTTGCCCATTTGTCTTGCCCTATATATAACGTTTGCAGTACTTCCGATAGTTAATGCACCTGTGAATAGAAGCCAAGCTTTGCCCATATGCTTCATAAAGCCTGATGTACCCGGCATTCCAGTCCACATTGTTTTCCAGGATTTTGCGAATGATTTGCCGAATGTTTTTGAAATATCAACAATGTTGGAACCTGCATTTTTCATTTTGCTTCCCATTTTGTTAAAGAAGCCTTCGCCGGGTTTTGCAATATGGCGTTTTCTGTTTTTTATCGCATCAAAGAAGTCCAGCCAAGAGTCTTGAACAGCAAGACCTACGCCGACACCTGCCCAGGCATATGAAGATAAGCTTTTAGCAGTTTTTGTCATTGAAACGATATTTTGAATAATAGGAGTGGTTTCTGTTGTAGAGTCATTTAAATTATCACCCATGCCAAGCTTTTTAGCTACATTATCATAATATTTAGTACCAATATCTTTTTGAATTAAGTCTTTTCTGAAGAACTCTCTGCTGTCAAAAACTTTTCTCTGCTGGATTTGGGGCATAATATCTGCCGATTCGCCCGGTTTTGTCGGGAGTGGATAGTAAATATGTTCTACCGGAAGCTCTAAATCAACGCCGGTACCCCAATATACAGGGCGTGTAACTAAATCGTTAGAAAGAGTTTTAAACAAACCATACAATACAACGCCAAGTGCCATTTTTTTGCCGTTCATTCCGGCAAGAACTTTTGATTTCGGATCAAGTTTGCCAATAAGGTTGAACATAAGCATAAACATTGCACTGCCTGCAAGATAAGGAACTATACCCATAGATAGAAATTCGTAAAAATCTGAATTTACATCTCCCTTCAAACCTTTAATAGGGTATTCTAAAAATGCATTTGTTGTCTTATGGAATTTTTGATGAATTCTTGTTTGTAAAGTATTAGGAAGAATTCTAGATTCCTGATGGCTTACTTTTTTCTCATCAGGCTGTGCTCCGAACTTTACACTATTTTTGTCTGCTAGATTTACTGCTTTAATCATACGAACCCCATCTGGTCTTCTATATATTAAAAGTCCCTAAAAAATTAATTTTTGCTAGTTTCAAGTCATGAACTTAACATAATTTTACAAAATGTTTTAAAATATAAAACACACACAATTAAATTATCAAAAACAAAAAATTATTACAACTGTTTTTTAGTATAAATTTTTACTGTTATTATAGACAATTCGGCGTTAAATATTATAATATAAGATATGAGATACTTTTTAATACTGTTATTAATGTGTTTTATTAATTTGGCCTCTGCTTCAGAGGTTAATTTGAGAGATTATGATGAATTTGATATACCGGAAGGCACTCATATTCCTGTAATATCACTTCAGGAATTTTCTACTGCATATTGTGAAGAAGGAGATAGTGTAAGTTTTATTACAACATCAGATATATTTATGTATGATAAAAATATTATTCCTGAAGGTACAAAGCTTACTGGCTACATTGATAAGAAGAATGAACCTATTATCGGGACAAATGCTGCAATGAGAGTTTATATCAATAAAATGTACCTTCCTGACGGATTTGAAATTCCAATAAAATCGTATATATATACACCAAATAATAATACAATAGGCGGGGAGCTAACCGCACCTGCTAAATATATAAGAATGCCTCATTATCAGAGATGGACAATGTTTAGAGCTATGGGGGTTCTGCAATGTGTTCCAGCCGGCGTAAGGAAAATGGGAGAACATGTAACTGTTGCATCCGGGGCAAATTTAATTGTTGTTCTGGTTGCGCCAATACATATGACGCACACTTTAATAAATTGACAAAATCTCGATTGATAATAAAATGTTATATAGGGGAGAAAGGATATTTACTATGAACAAGAAGATACCAGCACTGTTTTTGATGACGGTTTTATGTACTTTTAATACTGCCAATGCAGCGTCTAATTATTCGTATCAACAACAACAGACTCAACCTGTATATAATAGTAATTATGTACAGCAGCCGATGCAGTACAGTACAAATCAGCCGCTGCAGGGTAATGTTGTTATGGTGCCTGCTGGAACTTATATTCCTGCAATGCTGACATCTCCGATTTCCTCTGCTACACTTAAGACTGGGGAGAGTGTTAGTATTCTTTTGAATTCAGATTTTTATTATAATAATAAACTTATTGCTCCGGCAGGGAGTAATATTGTAGGTACCGTAATAGAGGCATCGAAGGCAAAAAGGGGAAGTATGAATGGTAAATTGAATATACGGTTTACACAGATTTATACTCCATATGGTACTCAAATCCCGATTTCTGCCGTTATAAAAACAGATGATGCTTCTGGTGTGCTTATTGGCGGGACAAAACTTGATGTAACAAAAGAATACGCAAAAGATTTAGCTGCAGGAAGTGCTGCAGGAGCAGTATCCGGACTTGTATTCGGAGCACTGGCGGGCGGTAATATTGGTAGAGGAGCTGCTCTTGGGACAGCTGTTGGTGCCGGTGGTGGATTGGTTAAATCTGTTTGGGATAAAGGAAATGATGTAGAAATTCCTGCGAATGCTTCAATAGAGCTGATGCTAACACAGCCGGTTACTGTTTCAGCTTCAAGTTATAGTTACGAGAATTAGTAAACAGGATAATTTAATTTATATAAAAATTTATTATTCTAAAAGGGTAATATAAGAGAGAATATAAAGTGACAATAATCAATAAAAACAGTTTTATACTAGACGAAGATGAGGATAAAAATGAGAAGGAATACACGCTTCCTTCTATTGTAACAAGTAAACCGGAGGTTATTCCGATAAGGCGCTCGTTTGCGATATCTACGGCACTGCATCCTGCTGTTGTGCTTTTGATTTGGCTTATTACAGTCGCACTTGCTTTAATGGGGATTAACCTAAGTCTTTTTAAAAAGCCGCAGGCCCAGCTTAAAAAGGATATAGAATTTGTTCTTGTGGATAAGGAGGCACAGCCGAGGGATCCTAATACAAAAAACCGTTCTGATATGAATTCCAGAAGCGGAGGGATTAATGATCCGAAGCGCAAAGTTTCAATGCCTTCTCCTGCACCTAAAAAAGCCTCAAAACCGTCTGCAGCAGCTAAGAGTGCTAATAAGTTAATAAAACAGCAGCAACAGCAAATAAAAAAACAGGTAAAACAACAGCAGGCACAGCCTAAAAAGACACAGCAGCCAGTTCAGAAAAAACCGCAGCCAGCGGCAAAGCCGTCTCCGGCTAAACCGGCACCGCCGACTGCAAGGCCGAGTGCAAGGCCGACATCAACGCCTGCTCCTGTAGCAAAACCTTCCACTCCGTTCAGAGCCCCTGCTCCAAAGGCAGCTCCTCCGGGGAAAACACTTTCTACAGGGCCTATTGGCGGAACATCTGCTCCGACTGGAGCTAAGTCCGGTTCAAGTGCATCATCTTCTGCTTCAAGAGGAAGCTCATATGCGCCAAGACCTTCTCTATCTCCATCAGCTGGCGGTTCCGCTAGCCCGTTATCCCGCGGTTCTTCCGGAAGCGGTAATATCGGCAACCCGGGCGGAGGCGGTGGTGCTCCCGGAATTGATGCATTAAGAGAGCCGGATTTTGGGCCTTATATGAGAGAACTGCAAAGGAGAATAAAACTTAATTGGGATCCTCCAAAAGGAAATGAAAGTAAACGTGTTATTTTGTTATTTAAGATTGCAAAAGACGGTAGACTATTATCGTGTCGAGTTCATAAATCTTCAGGCATGCCGTCTGCAGACCAGGCTGCTCTTAAGGCAGTTGAGCTGACTGCTCCGTTCAGACCGCTTCCGGCAGACTTTAAAGGACAAAGTATAGATATTCAATTTACATTTGATTATAACGTGTTTAATGCTTCCAGATACTAATAAGGAATGAAAGGAAAGATTATGAAAAAAATAATAGCAGTAATATTAGCATCAATATCATTTTTCAGCATGGTTAGCTGTGCTTCATTTGCTGCTTCTGATCAACAACCTTATTATTCTACTGTCAAAGCTCTTTCTCCTGAAGAAGCAGAACTTTCTAGAACAAAGGAAATGTATTTGAATTATCTGGAATATTGTTTGAGGCTGAACTGGAAAAATTCCTCTGATAACAATAACCAGGCTGCTTTTAGTGTAAACATTGATAAAAATGGGAAAATTACTGGATATGATGTTATAAAAACAGAGGGCTCAAAAGAATTTGAATCTGCTGCTCTTCAGACTTTGTTAAAGACAGCTCCTTTTAAGCCTCTACCGCAAGAGTTTAAAATGAATGGTATAAATCTTCAGGTATATTTTATCGGAAAAGATATTCAAGCTAATAATATTACGAGCATTAAACACTTAAAAAATAAGGTTTCACAAGCTAACAAGAGTTGCAGAACCGTAGAGATTGAAGAGGCAAAACAGTTAGGGATACAAAGTGAATATCCGCAGTTTGTTTCAAATGCTGTTCATACGGAGATAAGCAGGCAGATTCAACAGAATTGGGAACCTTATTTGAAGGCGGACAGTGCTGTTGCTGTATCATTTAAAATCGCCTCAAACGGTAATATGCAGTTTATTAAGGTTGATGCAAATCAAACTCAAAATGCTGATGCAGCAGATGCGGCCGTGGAGGCTGTAAAGAGTATAAAACTTTCAAAAGTGCCTGAATCTTGTATCGGTGCTACAATCGTATATTATTTTGTTGTAGCTCCGAATCAAGGCTTTTAATTAAAATGATGTACACAATATAAGGGGAAATAATTATGGAACTATTATTACATTCAATTCAATTAGATTGGCCGGTATTGTTACCAATCTTAATCTGCTCAATATTAACCGTTATGGTTGCAATTGACAGGGCAGCTTTTTACAATGCGAACAAGAGAAATGTTATTGAGTTTATTCCGAAGCTTCAAAAAGAACTTGCTAAGAATAACCTTATGGGGGCTCAAAATCTTGCGGTTCAATGCGGCGGCATTATTGGAGAAGTTACTGAGGAAGGTGTTAGAATTTTATCTGAACAGAAAAAAGGGTTTTCCAGATCTTTTGATATTGCATCTGCACTTGCTACAAGAAAACTTGAACATAGATTAACTATTCTCGGTACAATCGGTGGTGTTGCGCCTTTCTTAGGTCTGTTTGGTACTGTTGTAAGAATTCTTTATACATTCCAGGATTTAGCATCTCAAGGTAATCAATCTGCGGCTGTTGCTATGGGTATCGGCTCTGCATTGATTGCTACTGCTTTTGGTCTTGGAGTTGCTATTGTTGCGGTTGTCTGCTACAATACTTTCCAATCAACAGTAAGAAGATTTGAAGATGATTTCCAATTGATCAAGTTACTATTCTTAAGCTTTGTTGATTCTGAAGAAGAAGTTAACGTTCAGTCAAAATCAAGTGTTGCGTTAGGATAATGTCGAAAGAGAATGTATTATGGGTATAAAGACAGGTAAAAAAGCTTTATTTACAGAGATTAATATAACTCCTCTTACGGATATATTTTTGGTTCTGTTAATTATCATGATGGTGGTTGCACCTACATTTCAATCTGTAGATAATACTATAACTATTCCGGAGGTTAACAGCGGCACTTCTATTGAACAGGGAAAAGTGACGGTCTCTGTTACTAAAGACGGTACAATATACGTTGATACAAAGCGTTCATCTATTGCGAACTTAGCAAGTGAGCTTGAAAAGCTTAAAGGTGATAATGAAAAAGCGGAGGTTGTTGTTAAGGCTGATGAGAAGGTTAAGAGTTCTATTATTATGGATATAATGGATGCTGCACAGGATGCTAATTATAAAAAACTTATTGTAGCAGGCGAACCTTTAAATAAAAAAGATCAGCGAAAATTAGAGCAAATGCAGGAGGAAGCGACAACAAATTATACCTCTAATAATACATTACAGGGTGCTTCCGGTGCTAATAATCAATATGATAATTGGAGTGAATAATAATGCGTGACAGTTTTAATGAAATTAATATAACACCGCTTACAGATATATTTTTAGTGCTTTTAATCATTATGATGGTAATAGCACCGCTTCTTGACCAGCAGGGGTTGAATCTTGCTGTTCCGGAAGTTGTTAATCAGGAGCAAATAGCGAAAGATCCAAAGATTATGAATTTTAGTGTTACGGCTGACAATAAGTATTACTTTAACGAGAATGAAATTGCAGCTGCGGATTTAGAAAGTACTGTGGCGCAGAATGCAAAGGATTTCCCGGATGGGCTTTTAATTCAAGCCGATGAAGATGCTGAGCACGGAGCGGTGGTGAAATTAATGGATAGTGCCAGAAATGCAGGAGTTACAAGTATTTCTCTGTCCAGATAATTGTAGTTGGAAAATAGGAATGAGTGATGTTGAAACCATTTATTTGGATGTTTAAGACCGAAGATTTTAATAAACATTTTTGGTATTTATTTTTTACTTATATAAAATTTTTTGTATTAGCAGTTATCGCTTTTATTCTTGGGTTCATATTTTGGGACAGCATGCCGATTGCAAGTGGTGTTTATTATGTACTGGGAGGAATATTTCTTGTCTGTCCATTTTTGTGTGTACAGGGGTACTTTTGGAGTCTTACAGAGAATATAATATCAAGAGATTGGGATATTAGTGCTTCAAGCATTTATAATGGAAAAATTAAAAATGTTTTTAAAGTAACTCTGCCGGAAATAAATACTTTTAAGTTTATTTGGAGAGGGGTGGCATCTGTTGTGGCAACAATTTTAATGTTCATTCCTTTTGTTCTTTTATTAACTTCCGGTACATTATTAACTGCATTTGCATCCTTACCGATGCAGACGGTGGTGATTATGTATATTTTTCTGTGTTCATTTATTCCTGCTCTTTTGTGGAATTATGCTTCAAAAGATTCTGTTTTTGCTGTTTGGAATATTAGGAAAGCTATTTATTTAATGGGGACATATACAGGTAAGTATATTCTAAATACATTAATATTTATAATATTTTATCTTTTAGATTATATCCTTTTAGCGTTAATCAGTTACGTTTTGGGTGTGCATGATATTAAGAATTTTACGTCGTTTGATATATTTGCAATAATAAAGATTATGTTATTTTATATCATATCCTATGTTCAATATTTATACTGCATTTATGTATATGCATACCTTTTGGGTACTATTGCTCCGCCGTCAGAGGGTTAGTTTATAATTTTGAGACATAGCTCATCTAATATGTTTATGGGACGCATTCCTAAACGAGTCTGGTTTATAGCATCTTCTACGTATTTTATGTGCTTTATAAGCAATGGTTCTTTTGGATTTGATTTTAAAAGTGAGAGGATATAATTTTGTATGCCGCTTAGAACTGTAGTAAGCGGAGCATCTTTTGTCAAATCCAGAAGTTTTTGTGAAATATCAAAAATATCTTTTCTTTGAAAGTTTAGATAATTTGTAAAAATTCCGTCAATAATTGAATAGTCGTAGTTAATCTCCTGAATTGCAGGAACAAAGAAACATTGTGAACGTGAAATTATTGTAGAGAGGACGTCATCAATATATCTGGTAAGGAATATAAACGTTACTCCAGGCTGGGGTTCTTCTATAATTTTCAATAGCGAATTAGCAGTTTCTGCCTGAAAGTTTAATGGATTTAATCCCGCAATATTTCCATCTTCGTCTCTGTTACAAAATATAAATACCCTGTGATAATTAGACACCGTAACAAGATTTTCTTTTATTTTTTGTGCTTGTTTTATAGATATAACAGTTTTTGATTCATCATCCTCCGGCTTATTATCAAGCCTTGAATATGTTAGTACAGCCGGATGCGAACCTTCTCTAATCCATTTGCAGTTTAAGCATTCGCAAGTATCTGATTTGTCATCATTGCAATTCAATAGTCTTGCAATTTCCAACGCGAGTGTATATTGTGCGTTAAGGTCGCTCCCATAGAACAAGATACTTTGAGGTAGTGCATGGTTAGTTTGCGCCAATGCTTTTGTGAAATAGTCCGTCAAGAATGGGTACTTATCTGATAAGAGCACACTCAACCTCCGATATCATATCAATTGATTCTGCTGTTTTTATCTTATATTCTACTTCAAAAAGATTTTGTTTTAACTTGACCAGATCTTTTAGAGATGTATGTTTTAATTTTTCGAGAGTCTGTTTTACTACAAATTCATGCTGTCCCGTAAGTTTTGAAAGTTCCATAGAAGAACAGGATGATTTTGTTTTTAAGATAATCCATTTTCTAATCATTGTTTGAATTGCAGATAAAAGTTCAAGCGGATGCTTTTTATCCAGAAGTTTTTTAAACTCTAAGAGTGCTTTATCTTTTTCATCCCGCATAATAAGTTCTGTAAGATTGAATAAATCCTGATTAGATATGCATATCTCACTAACCATTTTGGGGGTAATATTAGTTTCCGGATAAGCAGTAAGCTTGAGCTTATCTAATTCTATATCAAACTCTCGTAAGTTATTTCCGATATACTCAATTAGAAGTTCTGCGCATTCGGAATTGATAGTTATTCCTTTAATTTTTGCCTGTTTTTTTATCCAGGCTGATATTTCTGCAACCTTGTATGTTTTAAATGTCGGAAATTCCTGCGAGTTATATTTTGATAAAATTTTATACAATTTTCGTCTGGAATCAAGTTTTTTGTTCTCATTTCTTGGAAGCTTGACTGCAAAAACAATATCTAAGCTTTCCGGATTATGTTTAAGAGCATCTTCTATGTCTTCCAATTCGCTGTCGCTGAAAAAATTTTTATTAGATAAAAAATAGTCTTCGGCATTAATAACTATAAGCATATTTCCAAACATCATCGGAGGAGTTCTAAGAGCCGTGATTAGGTCAGAATAAGAAGGGTTGTCCAATACAATATAACTCATTGATTTGAAATCAGGATTGAGTTTAGAACTCATTTTTGATATTTCAAGTTCAATATTATAATCTTCATCCCCGTAGAAAAAATATACTGCCATATGGAGATTATACAATAAAGAATCTTAGAGATTCAAGTTTTGAACGGCTTGAAAAGAGGAGCAGTGCTCTGCGTTTTGTAACGGCAGCTTTTGCTTCTTCCTCAAGCTCTAAAATATATTCATCCTTTATTTTTACCATTTCATTTTGCATATTAAAAATTCCTCTAATTACGCAGCTTCAGTTTGTACATACTTAGCCGATTTAGCAACAACACCGTAGCAGACCATGGTAAGTCTGTTATTTAACTCCAGCATAGTTCTAAAGTTATTTGCCGAATGGTTCATTGCACTCATCATCTCGTCTGCGGATACTCTCGACTGCAATGCGTCAGCCTCGTGGTTATCTACTTTTTCCTGTGCATACTTTTCAACTAATAATTTGTCAATAAAATCTCGTGCTCCAACTGCCATAATTTCACTCCTTATATATTTTAGTACTCTATATTTATGTCTTATGTATATATAAAGTATTTACAAAATAAAAAATTGCCTTTTTTAAAGCAAATATTAAGAAATATTAAGAACAAAAATTTTTTATAAAAAAATTTTACAAAGTGTAATCATTAAGTAAATCTATAACTTCTGCCACAGAATAATTATCTTTAACAACAAAAAGCTTTTTGCCGGTTTTATCAGCTACACCTTTCAGGCTGCTGCCGTCTAGAAACTTGTCTGTATAAGGTTTAAGCATTATAGACGGAACAATTATAAAATCAGCTTTAACATCTTTAATAGTATTAATCAAATCTTCAGAAGTAATCAGTCCCGCAACTGTAATATTTTCTCCCCAGTAAGTTGATTTTACAGGTTTTACAATGCTGGTTAAATTTTCAATGTTATTAAGTTTTTCAGATATATAGCGGAAAGCATTTTTAGCCGCCATAGAACAGGCAAAACAGATAGACAGCTCTTTTGTCAGTTTGTCAGGCAGCTCTAATGTATCAAAATTATCTACAATCGTTCTTAATGAGCCTACTCCGTCGTCAAGCTGAGCAAAACTCCCATAATATTCTGCATCGGGTATAGGTCTGTCTGCCAATAAGAAAAATTCATCAGAACAGCATACTTTTTTATATTTTGATGCTATTTTTATAGTCTCTTCTGCAATTTTTTTATCAACAGTTTTCAAGCTTTCTTCCCTAAACTGTGTTACTCCGACAGGAACAATTGCTATTGATAAAAGAGATTCTCCAAGTGATGATAAGTCTTTTAAGGTTCTTTCTAATTCTTTCCCGTCATTATATCCGGGACATAATACAATTTGTGCGTGAAAAGGTATATCATTATTTTTAAACCAATTCAAATTATCCATGATTTTTCCCGCATTAGGATTTCTAAGCATTCTAACCCGCAGCTCCGGATTAGTTGTATGGACAGATATATAAAAAGGTCCGAGATGCAGTTTTGCAATCCGTTCTTTGTCTCTATCCGAAAGGTTTGTAGTTGTTATGTAAGTTCCCTGCAAATATGAAAGCCTGTAGTCATCGTCTTTTATGTATAATGTATCTCTTAGTCCTTTAGGCTGTTGGGCAACAAAACAAAATATACAGTTATTCAGGCAGGGCTTCACTCTGTCAAATACTGCACTCTCAAATATTATTCCTAAATCTTCGTCAAAGTCTTTTTCAAGTTCAATTTCCTCTGCTTCGCCATTCTTTTTTTGAATTTCAAGCGTAATTACTTCGTTTTTGCAAAGAAATGTATAGTCAATCATATCCTGCATTTTTTGGCCGTCAATCGAGAGCAGAATATCTCCTTCTTCTATCTCAAGCTCTTCTGCTATAGAACCGTTTATAACTCCGCTAATTACTGCCGGCATTTTTTAAACCCTCTAATAGCAGCATAAAATTTTTATATTCGCAGATTAAATTATCAAAAACCATTTTAGGATAATATGATAATTCTTTAGTTTTTAACATATTTTGTGCGTCAATAAGTAAACATTCAGCCTTAATTCTTAGTTGTTTAATAAGTTCTATTTGTTCTTCCTTGTTAAGTACATCTGCACAGGCAAGCTTAATTCTGGCAGTAGTCAAAAATTGAACCGGATTATCCAGCGGCGGCGCCATAATAAGATGTTTTAATTCATTAGTACCGTCTCTGGTTATTGAATAATAATTGGACGGTCTGCCTCCCGATGACATTGTTTTTTGGCTTTTTATAAATCCGCCGGCTTCTAATCTGACAAGAGCAGGTTTTATAGTTCCGTAACTTGGTGTTGTTAGTACAGCAAAAGAATTGCGTATTTCTTTAGAAATGCCGTACATTGTTAATGTTTTTCTACTCAGCTCAAATAAAATTAACAGTTCAATCATATCCGGATTATAGCACAACAATAAACCCTGTTAAACAGAATCTTCCTTTATTATCGCAATAAATTCTCTTGCAAGTTTTTCGCTCCATTTCCGATTTATATCTTGTTCAATCAGACTGATGGCTTCATCTTTAGTTTTAGCATCTCTGTAAGGTCTTTTTTCCAAAAGTGCAAAATACGAATCAATAATCAGAATGATTTGTGATTCTATCGGAATCTCTTCTCCTGAAATTTGACTTGGATAACCTTTTCCATCCCAATTCTCATGGTGTTTTTCTATAATAGGAATTATATCTACAATGTTTGAGATAGGCTTAAGTATTTCTCGAGCTGCAATCAACGGGTGCTGTTTTATAGATGATTTATCAGCATCAGAAAGCGGCTCTTTTTTTCTTAAAAGTTCCTTTGGAAGCATTGTATTCCCAATATCATATAGTAAAATTGCAATTTTAAGTTTATCAATAGAATTTTTTGGCAGGTCAAATCTCTTTGCAAGAAGTGATGCAATCTGCACTTTCTGCTTAACACCGCCGCTCTGGTGCTCTGGATTGTAAGTAGAAACAAGAGCATCCGCTACCTGATAGAGTTTTTCATTATTAATATTCATTTCTTGAAGTTTTTGGGTTAAAAGGTTTGAAGTATTTTCATCAACAGGAATTCTGTGTTTTGTTAAAATATCTATAAATGTGTTAACGGCAACTTCCTGCCAGGATGTTTCATATGCAGGTTTTGCGAGTGTAACCCTGTTTCTGCCGTTTCTTTTGGATTCATACATCGCTTGATCGGTAATCTCTAAAAGTTCGTCGATATCGTCTGAATGTTCAAGATATGTTGCGACCCCAAGGCTTGCTGTAATATGTCCGATTTTTTCAAGCTCAACAGATTCAATCGCTTTTCTTATACGTTCTGCAGCAATACATCCTCCTTCGGAGTCAACACCAGGGAGTATTAAATTGAATTCTTCTCCTCCCATTCTTGATGCGACGTCGATTGAGCGGGCATTGTTTTTTAAAACTTCTGCAATGGCTTTTATTGCAATATCTCCGTAGTTATGTCCGTATTTGTCATTAATTTGTTTCAGATGATCTAGATCCAGCCCGATAACTGTAAATTTTTGATTTTGTCTTACTGCACGTGTAGCTTCTTTTTTGATAAACTCTTCAAAATATCTTCTGTTATAAAGCCCGGTCATGCCGTCTGTTACAGCTTGTTCTTTAACGGCCTGAAATAAATCTGCAATAGTTATTGCAAGTTCTATTTGTTTGGCAAAAAGATTCAAGAAGTTTAATTCGCTGTTGCTGACAGTATCTCTCGATGAAAAAACTATCATAGAGCCGAAATGAGCTTGTTTTGACTTTAGAGGTACGAGTATGTATGATTTCATGCCGGCATCATTTATAAAACTTTTTACCTTTTCTTCATTCAGCTCAGGAATAAATCCGCAGATAAGTTTTGCAATTTCTGCTGATTGATAGATTTGATTATCAGCAACCGCATTTTTTAATTCGGCAAAATCCGGAAAATTCATTCTGAAATCCGTAACATCGCAGTTAAAATATTTTTTAAATTTTGAATCAAAATCGGTTCTTGAAGAGGCAGCTATTTGCAAATACTCGCCGTCATTATCAGATTTTTGTTTAACAATAAAACTGTATAAATATCCTAATTCTCCCTGCAGACTGTTAACAATTGCATTCAAAACGCTTGATAACGGTTTGGAAGAGTTCATCATATCCCAAATATGCTGTAAAGTAAGCATTTGCTTATTAGCTCTGTCAAGTTCGGTAGTTCGTATTGCAATTTCGGCTTCAAGTTTTGCATTACGCTCATAAACCTCCAATAAAGACAGCTTTCCTGCGTAAACAGTTGATTCAACCTGCTCAAGTCTGTTTTTAAAATTTTTTATACTATCGAAGAAACCCACAAATGCCGTCCTGTAATTCCTGACTACTTAATAAGTATAACATATTATGCCAAAAAATAAACCTCCTTGGCGGGAATTGAACCCACGGCCTCAGGCTTCGGAGACCTGCGCTCTATCCTACTGAGCTACAAGGAGGTATTAATGTCCGGCTGCTGATTATCAGCAGCCGGACTTTTTAATTATTTATTCTTCATCAGCAGGCTCTTCTTCAACCTCTTCCTGCATATCTTCTTCATCGAATTCCTGCTGGTTCATTTCTTCTTCTATTTCTTCCTGTATTTCGTCAGAATCAACTGCTCTATCTTCTTCAACATCTTCTGTTTCTTCGTTGTAGTCATAGTTTGAATGATTAGCAGCTTCTTCATCTTCCATTTGAGAAACGCTCTTAATATCAATTTTCCAGCCGGTGAGTCTGTGAGCAAGTCTTACATTCTGTCCTTCTCTTCCGATAGCCAAAGATAATTGATCATCAGGAACAACGACAAGCGCGTCTTTTGTTTCTTCATCATCTGTCATAATATCAACAGAGACTACTCTAGCCGGAGAAATCGCATTAACGATATATTCTACAGGGTCTGGAGACCATCTTACGATATCAATTTTTTCATTTTTTAATTCTCCGACAATTGTCTGTATTCTGGAACCTCTTGGTCCAATACAAGCACCTACAGAATCTACCTCCGGATCATTTGACCATACGGCTATTTTGGTTCTGAAACCTGCTTCACGGGCGATTGATTTAATTTCAACGATACCGTCTTCAATCTCCGGAACTTCAAGTTCAAATAATTCTTTAACAATTTCCGGGTGTGCATGTGATACTATAACCTGCGGAAGTCTGTTTGTTTCTTTTACATTAAGAACAAATACTCTTATTCTGTTTCCCGGTTTATAGTATTCTCTTGGAATCTGCTCTCTTTGAGGCATTATTGCATCAGTCTTTCCGATATTTACAATAACATTTCTGTTTTCTACTCTTTGAATAATACCTGTTGTCAAAGTACCTTTCTTTTCAAGGAATTCATTTAATATATTGTTTCTTTCAGCATCCCTGATTCTTTGTGTTATAACCTGTTTTGCAGACTGTGCCGCAATACGTCCGAACTGCTCAGGAGTTACTTCAATTTTTACTTCATCATCAATTTCTACTTCATCATCAATTTCTTTAGCATCTTCAAGAGAAATTTGAGTATCAGGATCTTCTACCGTTTCAACAACAGTCTTTGTGCTGAAAACCCCAATTTCTCCTGTTTGTTCATCTAAAATTGCTTCAATATTAGCAGCGTCTTTAATATGCATATGTTTTTTATAAGCTGCAACTAATGCATCACACAGAGATGCAATTAAAACATCCTTTGATATTCCGCGTTCTCTTTCAAGCTCTTCGCAAGCTTCAAATAATGCTGTTCCAATTTTAATCATTATTATTCTCCTTTAATCTATGTACAATTTAGCAGACTGAATATTTGATTTTGGGATAATAAGTTCTTCTCCGTCATCAAAGCGTAAAAACTTAAGTCCTGTATTATCATCCCAGTCTAATATTTCACCTTTGAATATCTTTTCATTTTCTCCTTCAAGCGGGGTTTTTAATTTGAGACTTATTCTTCTGCCTTTGAATATTACAAATTCTTTGTCAGATTTGAATTTACGCTCCAGCCCCGGCGAAGATACTTCAAGATAATATTTTACAGGAATTAACTCATCAAGAAAATCATTCAGGCTTCTTGTTACTTTTTCGCAGTCATCAAGAGTTATATCTTTTTCATAGGAATAAAGATAAATTCTTAAAAACCACTTGTGATTTTCTTTAATAAACTCAATTTCTATCGGAATAAGGTTATATCTCATTGCCGTATTTTCAATGAGTGGTGTAATCTTTTCCAATATTTCGTGTCTATTTATATCCTGTTTCATTAGTCTCACCCTTTTTAATAAAAAAAGAACGGGAATTTGTACCGTTCTTTTTTAAGAAACTTTTTACTATTTGAGTATAACAAATATAAGCCTTTTTGTAAATTACTTTATTAAGCTTTATGAAGTATCTAAGTTTTGATTGTAAATAAATGTAACAATCCTGCCAAATTTATTAAAGTTTTCTGCTGCATGTGCCGTAAAAGAAAATAGTAAGATAAAATTTATTCCAATGTAACATAATACATATTGTGTTACATTTGTTTTTTGTTTTTGGGGTTCTATTAGTTTTGAGTATTTATTTTTAGCCTTTTATTTACTCTCTACTTTTCTTTCTCTTTTTTTGCGATTGAAAAGAGAAAGAAAAGTAGCTAAAGAAAGAGAAAACCCGCGGTTGTTTCCTATGCCCTTACAGGCATTGTGGGTAAATGGACTTTGACCTCCAAGGCTAGCCCGGCAAGCCGGTTTTCTTACGCTCACTATGGGTGCTTACGCACCACGTTCGCGGCGTGTGCCTTGCTTTACCTTGTTTTTTACTGGCAAGCTCCGCGCATTCCCTCTCCTTGGGAGAGAGCTAGGGTGGGGGTTGGTTTTT
>CALUSZ010000170.1 GCA_944323495.1 Candidatus Gastranaerophilales bacterium | reverse complement strand
ATTTACGCAGGAAGATTTAGTTAAAATCGAAGAAGAAATGAAAAACATTATCAAACAAAATTTGACGTTTGAAAAATATGTTATTCCTGATGTGGACAAACAGATTGAAGAATTTAAGGCTGAAGGGGAAATCTATAAGGCCGAGCTTCTTGAAGAACATAGAAATGACAATCCTACTTTGTATCTTACAAAAGATAAAGACGGAAATGTTCTGTTTAACGACCTTTGCGCAGGCCCTCATATTCCGAATACATCTTATATAAAAGGCAACGCAATTAAACTTCTGAAAGTTGCCGGAGCTTACTGGAGAGGGAATGAAAAAAATAAAATGCTCCAGAGAATTTATGCAACTGCATATTGGAATAAGGAAGATTTGCAGGCATATTTAACATTCTTGGAAGAAGCAGAAAAACGCGACCATAGAAAACTCGGCACCCAGCTTGATTTGTTCTCCGTACGGGAAGAAATCGGCGCAGGGCTTGTACTCTGGCATCCAAACCTTGCAATTGTCAGAGAAGAAATTGAAAACTACTGGAGAACAGAGCATAGAAAACGCGGTTACGTTATTGTAAACACCCCGCAGATTGCAAAATCCAAGCTCTGGGAAATTTCAGGACATATGGATCACTATAAGGAAAACATGTTCTTTATTCAAAAAGATGAAGATTCAGAAGAGCAATATGTAGTAAAACCGATGAACTGCCCGTTCCATATCTTAATTTATCAGGCAAACAGACATTCATACCGTTCACTGCCTTTGAGAATGGCAGAATTAGGTACTGTTTACAGAAAAGAAAAATCAGGAGCTTTATCCGGCCTAACCCGTGTACAAGGGTTTACGCAGGATGATGCTCATATCTTCTGTACGCCGGAACAATTGGTAGATGAAATTAATGAAATTATTGATTTTGTAGCTGATACAATGAAAATCTTTAAGATGGATTTTGAAGTCGAACTTTCAACCCGTCCGGAGAGCTTTGTGGGTGAAATCGAAAACTGGGACAGAGCAGAAGCCGGCTTAAAAGAAGCTATGGAAAGACGCGGCATGAAATACGAAATCAATGAAGGCGACGGTGCTTTTTACGGTCCGAAAATCGACTTCAAAGTTAAAGACGCTCTTGGAAGAACATGGCAGTGCGCTACTATTCAGCTTGACTTTAACCTTCCGGCAAGATTTGATATCAAATATCAGGATAAAGACGGCAGCATGAAAACACCTGTAATGCTTCATAGAGTAATCTTCGGTTCAATGGAAAGATTCCACGGTATCTTAATCGAACACTATGCCGGCGCCTTCCCGACCTGGCTTGCTCCGACACAGGTTGCAATTGTTCCTATCAGCAATGAAAAACACGTTGACTTTGCTGAACAGGTTTACAAAAAAATGCGCTCTGCCGGTATCAGAGTTAAGCTTGACGACAGGTCAGAGTCTATGAACTACAAAATCAGAGAATCACTGCAGGATAAAAAGATTCCTTATGTCTGTGTAGTCGGCGATAAAGAAATCGAGTCAAACTCTGTTGCTGTAAGAAAACGCGGAGTCGGACAGGTAGGAACAGTTCCTGTAGATGAATTTATTTCACAAATAGAAAAAGAAATAAAGGATAGGACATAGTTTTTAAAAATCGGGCTTCTTAAAGAAGCCCGATTTTTTGTATTATTCGTCTTTTACACCCTTATCAATATTCAAAGTCTTTACAAGTGATCTTACATCACCTTTCAGCTTAAAGTACTCTGCAAATTTAGGTGTAGTTTTTATATTGTATGACCTTCCGTTTTTATCCTTATGCCTCGAAATCAAGCCTTTTTCAAGAAGCTCCTGAACATGTTCATATGCGTTAGAACCGCGCAGCTCTTTCAGAAGAGACTGCCTTATAGGCTCTTTTAAAGCAATAACCGTCAAAGTTTTTAATACAGGCGGCTTTAATTCTACTGGGCACAGTTTTTCTACAATATCCAAATGTTCTTGTTTTACCTGCAAAATATATCCGTTTTCATCATCAATCTCTAAAGCTCCGTCTCTGGAAGCATAATCCATAATCAATTCCAAAAGAGCCTCCTCAACTTTTTCAGGCTCTTCCTCCAAAATTTCTGATATCTCTTTAATCTGAAGAACTTTTGCTGTTACAAATAAAACAGCTTCAATCCTGGATTTTAACTGTTCCATTATGCACTAACCTCGTCTATATAATCCGTATCCGACTGCTCTGCAGCGGAGCTTTCTCGCCTTATAACATATAAATCAGAATAAAATTCGTCCTGTTCCAAATCATACTCGCCTTCAGCAGTTAAAAATAGAAGTGAAATATATGCACTGATTCTATCCATCCCTAAGAGCGTAAGTTCATTAAGTTCAATTTTATCCTGCCTGTTCAAAATCTCTGACAGGTTAGCCTTTAACCTCTGTACTCCGTTTTCAATATATTCGTCATGCGCAAGATTAATAATATCTTCCGGAGAAAGGCGCGCATAGTTCTGAACCCTTCTTTTCGCTCTTTCATGGGCATTTTTTAATGATTGCTTTTTATCAAGCATTTCATAAAATTCTAACTGCCTGATTAAATCACGTAATGTGACAACCCTGTTATGATTGAGCCTTACACTGGTTCTTCTCTGTAATACTTCATCAATTGAAATTACGTTGTTTGTCGGAATATATTCTTCCTCATATTCAAGAGGCATTTCATCATCGTAGTTTAAATCATCTTCATGCTGCGGTTCAAAATCCAAAACATCTAATCCTTCCAAAACATTAGACTTGAGTTTCAAAAGTATAGCCGCAAAAAGCAGTGTCCTGCCCGTAAGCCTTAAATTTTGAGCCTTTGACTGAAACAGGTGCATTAAATATTTATCCGTTACCTCTACAATATCCACATTCCAGGGGTCAATTTTTCCCTGTTTAGCAAGAGTAACCAGAATCTCAATCCCATCTACTTCTGCTTCCTGCACAAATTCCTGCTGTTTATTCAAACTTTCGATATTATTCACTGACATATTTATATTTTAATTTGTAATCCCTTATCACAAATCCTACAAACTAAGTAAATCTCCCGCTTTTCGTATTGTAACATCTAAAAAGTTATCCTGCAAATACTTAACTAATCACGAATTTTTACACCCGTAACCTTAGAGATTCCCTTTTCTTTTTGTGTAACCCCGATTGTTCTGTTTGCAGATTCAATCATAGGTTTTCTGTGGCTTACAACAATAAATTGTGTTGTTTCAGCCTGTGATTGTACAATATGTGCTAACTTTTCTACATTAATACCGTCCAAACTTGCATCGACTTCATCAAATGCGTAGAAAGGAGCCGGCATATACTGCTGGATTGCAAACACGAATGAAAGCGCAGTGAGAGCCTTTTCCCCTCCTGACATACCTGCAAGCCTTTGTTTCTTTTTATCCCTCGGCTGTGCCTCAATATCAAGCCCGCCTTCAAAAGGTTTTTCCTCATTTTCTAATATTAAAGTCCCTTCACCATCTGAAAGCTTATGAAAAATATCCTTAAAATTCTCATTTATTACACTGTACGTTTTGAGGAAAGTTTCTTTCTTCAAATCCTCATACCCCTTCATCCGCTCTAGAATCTGTTCGCGCTCATGAGTTAACGTTTCAATTTGACTCTGGAGTTCTTCCTGCCTTTTAGATACACTCTCAAAATCTTCAAGTGCCTTCATATTGACAGCTCCCATTTCATCCATCCGCTTTTGAAGCCTTTGAATACGCAATGTAATCTCATCTATTGACATCTCAACCGGAGAAAGCTCATTAACATTTACTCCTGCTTCTGTTAATATATTCCTTGTCTCCTCCAGCATCGGCTCTAATTCACGTCTTCTGGCCTTAAATGATTCTATCTGTTCAGCTATATTTTCTATATCAGAAGCTTTAATATTTCTCTGTGTTTCTATATCAACAAGATCATTACTGATTGCATCACGCTGCTTTAACAACTCACCCAGCTTTTCCGTAATCTCTTTTATCTGAACCTCAAGCTCCTCAAGTTCTACATTCAAAACTTTAATCTCTTCGGCAAACTTTGCTTTTTCAAGTTCCAGCTCTTTATTAGAAGCGATTGTCTTTTCTATCGTATCCTGCTGGGTCGTTATTGTAGATTTGATAAAATCTATTCTCTGATGCATACCTTCAATTTCGTGTTCAGCATCTGACATATTTTTTTCATAACGCTTAATCTCAGCTTCCACGCCGGCAGTTTTTTCTTTCAAGTCCTTTAAATCTGCATCATTCATCAATTTTTCAATTTCAGATATCTCAGTCTGTATATCCGTTATTTTTTCCGAAATCGAGATATGTTCTTCTTCTAACTTATCTAAACTTTTTTCTATAGAGCTTATCTCAGGCTCTGTAACTTTAATAAACTCAAGCTTTTCATCAATATCTTTCTGGTTATTGGCAAAACTTGCCTCTAAATTGGTTAACTCCAATTTAGCCTTATTGTATTCAGTCATTGAGGAAGAATTTTTTCCTCTTATATCTTCCATTTTAGCTTCAAGATTTGAACGTCTTGCAATCAAAGCTGAATATTTGTTCTCCATCTCCTTAAGTCTTGCTTTAAATGTATCAATTTCACTGTCAGAATTCTGGGAAAACTTTAATCCGCTTTTTCTTACAGCACCGCCTGTTATTGAACCTGATTTTTCAAATAAATCTCCTGATAATGTCACCATACGGTATTTCCCGATTAACTTGTTTGCAGCATTTCTGTCTTCTACAACAAGGGTTTCTCCGACTGCATAATAAAATGCATTTAAATACTCATCATCAAAATCTATAAGATTTATAGCAAAATCAATAACACCCTTTTCTTTAGGCAAATTCAAACTTCTGGGGCACCTTACTATTTTATTTAGCGGAACAAACGTTGCTCTCCCTGCATTAGCCGATTTTAAAAGCTCTATACAGGTTGATGCCGTATGCTCATCATCTACTACAATATGGGACATTCTTCCGCCAACAGCAATTTCCATTGCAGTAGAATACTCTTCATCTACCTTGCCAAGCTTCATCAAAGGCGCATGAACCCCACGGATATTTGCGTTTATAACTGTATCAACCGCACGTCCGAGGTTAGCTTCTTCGTTTGCGCTCTTAACTGCCTCAAGCTGGTATATCTTTTTACGCGCAGCTTGAAGGTCGTAGTCCATATCTGTGATTTCATTTTTAGTCTTATCCAAATCATTTAATGTATTTTTAAGAATAATTTTGAAATCGTCAAGTTCTTTGGCTAATTGTTCTATCATTAACTCTTTGGAACTCTTTGTTTCAGAAAAATTTGTCTTAAAAGCTTCTAATTCAGCAAGCTTTTCTTTGGCATCCCCAAGAGCCTTCTTTTTAGAAGATAAATCTGCTTCCAGAGGTGCCTGCTTCTGGATTAATTTAGTTTCTCTGTCTTGAATATCTTCCAGCTCTTTGCGCAAATTATTCCTTTTTTCGATATGTTTTTCAGCTGTTTCATTCAGACCGGACATATCCTCAAGAATCTTCTTTAATTTATTTTTTTCTTCCTCGATTTTGGTTTCTATGTTTTTTATCTCATCATTTTTGAGAGAAATTTTGAGTTCGAAATCCTTAATTTTACCCTTTTGGACTTCAATACCGTTCTTATTATTTTCTATGGTTTTCAGATTATCCTGAATCTGCTTGTCCGCATAAACAATTGAAGAATTTTTCCTTGATACGGCACCCTTAATCTCTTCTGCTTTTTGCTTTAATTCAAGCTGATGCCCTTCACCTTTTTCCGTAATAGTTTTAGAAATTTCATCATACTTTTCTTTAATAAGTTTTAATCTCTCATCCAGATCTTTTGATTTAATTTCCTCTTCTTTCTTTTTCTTGGTATATTCAAGAATATTTTCGTGCGCCTTCTCTATATTTCTTTTCAAATCAAAAAATTTAACAGTATTAACCTGACTCTCTAGTCCGGCTTTTTCATCCTTAAGTTTTTGATATTTTAGCGCAGCTTCCTTTTCTTCTTTAAGCTGCTCTAATCTTGCATTTACTTCATTAAGAATAAGAGTCGAATTAACAACTCTCTTTTCAACTGTTTCCAGTTCGCCTGTTGCCTGCTCGATTCTCCTGTCAAAATCCGCAACCCCTGCAATTTCGTCAATAATTTTCCGTCTCTCGTTTTGTGTGCAGTTTGTAATACTCATTACATCACCCTGCATCATAACGTTATAGCTGTTCGGCGTAATATTATATTTCTCTAAGACTCCGTGTATATCAGATAAAGTTGCAACCTTATCATCCAGATAATAAATACTATTATACCCCTGCGAAGATTTTCTAATCCTCCTTGCTACAGAAAAATCGCCGTCTTCAGTTTCCCCGAAAGTAACTTTTACAAAAGCCTCATTACGCTTGTTATAAGTCGAAATAAGCTGTGAAATCTTTTCAGCTCTTAAAGTTCTGCTGGTAGAAAGCCCCAGTGCAAATAAAATACTGTCGATAATATTACTTTTACCGGATCCGTTCGGTCCGGAAATAGTCGTAAATCCTTTCAGCATAGGTATATCAACCTTATTCGCAAACGACTTAAAATTGTCGATTTCGAGCCGTTTTATATACATCCAGTCCTCTTTCCCCTTTATGTATTATATTACACACTAAAAACCCTGTAATGTCAATGTGTAAAGATAAAGGGGCAGAAACCAAAAACTATATTGTAAACTTTTGTAAATTTTATCTGAAAATAGGCTTTAGAGAGGATACAAAATATTATATAATAAGTGTATATAAGTATATTATAAATCTCTTAAAAATTATGGAAACAGAAGCAATTGCACCGTATTCGCCGACAACTATCTATGGACAGTTAACGTCGCCGTTTACACCAAAACAAGTTACAATTAATGCACATACTCCCTATGACAAAGTTGATGAAGAGACAGAGTCACAGGTATATTCCCGTGATTATTTTCAAGCAAGACCGCAGGCACGGCTGGTTTATGAACTGCCGGAAGAGGATGAATTTGTTTTTGGCATAAATTATGAAAACAGGACAAACGCATCTAACAGCGAAAGCGATAATGAAATCCCTCCCAGACCGGTAGAGGTCAGTGCTTTTGCAGCCTCTCAAACTTCTTCGAGGGATATTGTTCATAACTCATTAAAACAAGGATACTCTACATCAGAAGCAATTATTATCAGAGACGCACAAAATGCTTATAAAAACAGCGCAACATTGACACAAGATCCTGTCGGCGCACTAAGCTCAAGATCATTCCGAGTATTCTAATTTTATAAAATTCCCTCTTTTCTCAATGTTTAAATTGTAGTAAAATATTGATGTAAATTTATAAGAGGGAAGGTTATTATGGTAAACAAACTTATTACTCAAGATACTAAAATGTTCCTTACCGGAAATGAAGTTCTTGCTTATGCTGCAAATTCGGCAGAAGCTGAATTTATGTATGGTTATCCTATTACACCTCAAAACGAGATAATGCATACCTGGTGTAAATTGCTCCCTAAAACAGGAGCAGGATTTTTGCAGACAGAAGACGAAATATCTGCAGGATTTTCTACTATTGGCGGAATTTTAGCAGGAAAAAGAGCTTTTACTGCAACCGCGGGCCCCGGAAATGTAATTATGCAGGACGCGCAGTCTATGGCTGAAATGATGAGAATTCCGTTTGTATGCGCTGTTATGCAAAGAGGCGGACCTTCCACTGCTACTGTAATTTACGCTCAGCAGGAAACCAGATTAACCTGCTTCGGAGGAAACGGCGAAGGGTTTAGAATAGTTTATTCTACTGCCGGACATCAGGATTTGTACGATTATATGATTAAGGCATTTAACACTGCCTGGAAATACAGGTTCCCGACCTACGTATTAGCAGACGGTTATCAGGGTAAAATGAGAGAACCTGTTAACCTTTATGATCCGGCTTCACGCGGTATTACTATGGTACCGACTGAGAAATTCCTTCTCGCTGACGGAGAAATAGGAGTTGACAGAAAATCTGCACATCTTAGAAACACTTATAATATGGAAGATGAACTTATGGAAGTTCTTGAAGGGTACAAAGCAGATTATGAAAAAATGTCTGAAGAAGTTCAGGAATGGGAAGAATACAAAGCTGAAGATGCTGAAATCCTTGTAATTGCTCACGGTATCGTTGCACGTTCTGCAAGAACCGCTATAGACGAGCTTAGAGAAAAAGGCATCAAAGCAGGTCTATTCAGACCGATTACAATCAGACCTCTTGCAGTTAAACCTCTTAGAGAAGCTGTTCAAAGAGCAAAAAGAATTCTGTTTACGGAATCAGCAAACGGCCAACTGGCTCAAATGGTATTGGAAAAACTATATGGACTTACAACTCCATATGACACTTTATTCAAAATGGGCGTTGGTGTAACCGGCGACGATATAGTTAATAAAGTCGAATCAATGACAGCTGCTGTGTAGATAGAATATAGGAGAAAAAATTATGTCAGAAATATTAACTTTACCGCCTAATTTACCAAAGGCGCAGAATGCAGAAGTCGGAGCAAGCAAATTCTGCCCGGGCTGCGGTCATGGTATAACATTAAAAGCTTTAGCACAGGCGGTTGATGAATTAGGTATAAAACAAAAAACAGTTTTTGGCTGTGATATAGGCTGTTCGCTTCTTGCTTGGAATTACATGGACTTAGATACAGTCCAAACCCACCATGGAAGAACTACTCCTGTTATATACGGCTTTACAAGAGCTAATCCTGACGCAATCGGTATTGCATATATGGGCGACGGCGGCGGACTTGCAATCGGGGCACAGCACCTCGTTAACGCAACTGTCCGCGGTGAAAGACTTATGATAGTAGTTGTTAATAACACCAACTACGGTATGACAGGCGGTCAGATGTCACCTACAACAATGCCGGGGCAAAAAACTGAAACAACCCCTTATGGAAGAGATTGCTCTGTTACGGGAAAACCTGCAAAGGCTGCAGAGATGGTAGCTTCAATTGCTGATAAAGAAAAATCTTATGTTGCACGCTCTACCGTTTCTAATGTAATAAAACTCAAATCAACATTTGTTAAAGGCTTAAAAAATGTTCAAAACGGAGGCTTCTCTTTTGTAGAAGTACTTTCAATCTGTCCTCTTAACTGGAGAACAAATAATTACGACACATTTGCAAGACTTCAGCAAATGGAAGAATTCTTTGAGGTTAAAGAATTTTTAACACCGGAGGGGGTATAGATATGGCAAGAACTAAAATTGTATTAGCAGGAGAAGGCGGACAGGGCGTCCAATCTATTGCAAAAATTCTGGTAGAAGCAGGATATGAAGCAGGAAAACAGGTTCTTTATATCCCGAATTTCGGCGTTGAACAACGAGGCGGAGTTTCAATTGCGTTCTGCCAGATTGCAGACGAAACAATCGGCGAGCCGAGATTCTCTAAAGGAAATATTGTTATTATGCTTTCTGATAGAGCACTCGACAGATGCGCAACATATGTTGATGAAAATTCAATTGTTGTTTATGATACATCTGTCTGCACAAAGAAACCCGAAGTTAATTGCAAAGAAGTCATAGGCGTTGATGCTAATAAAATTGCAAACGAAAAATTAAGCGCCCGTGTATTTAATATAATCATTCTCGGAGTTCTCTTAGCTGCAACAAATGTGCTTAAGCTTGATGACATTAAAAATGCTATGGAAAAAGCTCTGGGCAAAAAATTTGATGCAAAACCGGAGCTTAGAGATTTGAATTATCAGGCGCTTGAGATGGGTATGTCCATGATAAAAGAAAGGGCTGGTGTATAGATGGAAAAACAATATAAAGGATATAAAATAGAAGGTGTCGGCAAGGGAAAGGCTGATTATTACGTTTATACCGACCTTTGCAAAGGCTGCGGGCTTTGTATAGCAAAATGTCCGATGAATAAAGCGGGTAAGAAGTGTCTGCAGTGGTCAAAGGAAGTCGGATTATACCAGACACCGGCAGTCGCTCCAGACCCTGAAATATGTATTGCCTGCGGAGCTTGTGCAATGACATGTCCGGACAGCGCGATTAGGATTGAGAGAAAACAATAGGTTTTCTATTTCCATTTTATCTTGACAAACAGTCAAACATAGTAAATAATATAAATACAGGGTGGCAGTTTGTCAGACTGCCGGATACCTTTGAGAAGTCT
This sequence comes from Candidatus Gastranaerophilales bacterium, assembly GCA_944323495.1. Next base: position 46 of record CALUSZ010000170.1, on the reverse strand, counting down.
CAATGACTCTTATCTATTAAGGTGAGAGTCATTTTTTAATATGCAT
>CALUSZ010000169.1 GCA_944323495.1 Candidatus Gastranaerophilales bacterium | reverse complement strand
AAAGGGCGTTCTTTTTCTTCGGCAGAAAGAATTGAAGTTCATTTTAAGGACGTAAACGGTATGAGACCGGGCTCCGGCGTACAAATGATGGGACTTAGAGTCGGACAGGTAGAAGAAATCATCCCTGTTGTAAGCGGAGAAGATAGCTTTGTTAAAATGAAATTTGTTATAACAGAGCCGGGAATAACTATTCCAAGAGCATCAATGCTTTCGATTCAACAATCAGGGCTTATCGGAGAACAATTCCTTGAAATTACACCGCCCAGAGTGCGTTCTGTATATATCCCTGTAGTAAATAAAGACCTGCTTTCAAATGGAGCTCCCGTTCAAATTAAACTTGATGATAATTTCTATGATGTCGGTAATGTAAAGAAATCGCAAATTATGACATCTAAACTTGTTCCTGATGAATTAAAAGATTTTATTAAAACTAATTATGCATATAAAGTAGACTATGTTGTAGATCTTCCAGGGCTTATACTTCCACATTTTATGACAGGTAAAATTGTAAAAGAAAACGGTATTGAAAAATTAAGAATTGCACCATTAGATAATACAGCACTTCCATACCCTCAGCAGACTTCTCCATATACAATAGTTGAACCGATGAGAATAGCGGACTTTATGGAATGGCAGTATAAAGCTGCTGAATCTTTAACTGAAACAAATAGGATTATAAATGAACTTCTTAATGATTCAATGATTGCGGAAATCAGACAGTCCGTTACAAACTTTAAGGAGCTTACGGCACAAGCAACCACTACATTAGAGAAAACAGAGAAACTTGTTGAAACGTCTAAAAACGATATTGATGCAGTACTATGGATGATGAGCGATGTTTCCAATAACTTCAATAAACTTGCAACAAATATTAACGGAATTATAGGTGATGAGAAATTTAAGCCTATGATGTATGAAACAGCTGAATCAATTAATAACCTATCAAAACAGCTTACACCTATAATAGGCGCAGTTGATGCAGAAGAGTTCGGAGAAGATTTAAATGCTGTTATGAGCAACTTGAATGAGATTTCAACTTCAATAAATCAAATGACAAAAGATGAAAATCTTAAGACAAAAGTTGAAACAGCTATTGATAATCTAAACGTTACTATGTGTGAAGTCTCAACTGCATTAGAAACAATCAATGGTGAAGAAGGTGACAAGGAAGGACTTAAACAGATAGTAGAAGATACTTCTGAAACAGTTGCAAATCTGAAAAAATTCTCCGAAAAATTGAATAAGAGGTTCTTATTATTCAGATTGATGTTCTAGAAACATATTTAGTTTTGTAAAAAATCCCTGCATTTATAGTGTGCAGGGATTTTGTTTATTGTAAAATACGAAACGGGAGATTTATTGTGATGTTAGAAAAAGCTGTTGAGTATATAAAAAATAAAACCAAAAATTATGTTCCGGAAATAGGTATTATTCTGGGTTCCGGACTTGGCGATCTGGCAGATGAATTCTGCGAAATTGCAATTCCATATTCTGATATTCCGGGGTTTGAAGCTTCAACTGTATCCGGACACAAAGGACGCCTTGTTTTTGCAGAAATTAACGGAAAGAAAACTGTTATGATGCAGGGACGTTTCCACTTTTACGAAGGACATTCTATTCAAAAGGTAGTATTTCCTATCAAAGTTATGAAAAAGCTGGGTGTTAAAACGGTTATTATTACTAATGCAGCTGGCGGAGTAAATCCGGACTTTAAACCTGCAGATTTGATGATAATAACAGATCATATTAATCATATGGGAGTTAATCCGCTAATTGGAGCTAATGACAACAGTATGGGCGAAAGATTTCCGGACATGAGCGAGGTTTATAATTCAGATTATATTAAACTAACTGAAGATATAGGGAAAAAACTCGGAATAAACCTGCAAAAAGGTGTTTACATGGCATTTACCGGCCCTTCTTATGAAACACCTGCCGAAGTTAAAATGGCACGGGTTATTGGAGCTGACGCAGTTGGTATGTCTACAGTCCCCGAAGCAGTTACTGCGTCCTGGGCCAAGATGAATGTTATCGGAATTAGCTGTATTTGTAATTCCGCTGCAGGTGTAAGTACTGTGGGACTCTCGCATGAAGATGTTATAAATGCTGCCAATTCGGCAAAAGATAAATTTAAAAAACTTGTAAAAGAAATTATTAAGGAAATATGAGATTAGATAAATTTTTAAAAGTATCAAGGTTAATTAAGCGCAGAACAGTTGCAAATACTGTCTCAGAAATGGGCAGGGTGCTGGTGAACGGAAACAGTGCAAAGCCGGCCAAACAACTAAAAGCCGGAGATATTATAGAAATAGAATACGCAAATCGTGTTGAAAAAGTAGAGGTTCTACTGATTCCAACAGGCAATGTTAGCGTTCAGGAGGCTTCAAAGCTGTATAAAATAATAGAATAAAGCAAGGTCTTTTCTTTGTTAAAATTAAAAATGGGGGTAACAATGCCGATAATCAATGAAAGTTTTGTAATCAATACAAAGGGACACAACGATATAATAGATATAACAAAACATGTACAAAATTGTGTATATCAACATGAGTTAAAAGATGCTCTTGTTTGTGTATCTGTTCAGGGAAGCACATCTGCTGTTACGACTATTGAATACGAAAAAGGTCTTGTTCAGGATTTAAAAGAAGCATTAGAAAGGATTGCTCCTACCGGAATGGAATATCATCATGACGAGATTTGGCATGATGGAAATGGATATGCTCATGTAAGAGCTGCGCTTGTAGGAAGTTCTGTCAACATTGCACTCAAAGACGGACTTCTAAATCTCGGAACCTGGCAGCAGGTTGTTCTTTTAGATTTTGATAACAAACAGCGTTCAAGGAATATTACGGTACAAATAGTATGCTGAAATTATATATAACATCGTCTAACAGAAAAGAAGGAAAAACATTTATAACCGCAGGACTCGCAGGTACGATGCAGAGTCTTGGATATTCAACTTGTGTTTACAAACCTATCCAGACCGCAGGAATTGAACACCAAGGTTTTATGCAGTCTCCGGATTTGACTTATATTAAAACAATTGATCCTTATATTGATACACATTTTTCTTATCTTTTTAAATCAAATCTGGAACCTCTAATTGCATCTGAAATAGAAAATGAACCTATTGATATTGAACTAATTAACAGCGAATATACAAGAATTTCAAGTGTTGCAGACTGTACTATTTTAGACGGCGATTACGGAATTATGAGTCCCTTAGCTCCGGGGGTTCAAACAGCTGATTTGATTAAAAAATTACAAATACCGCTTCTTTTTGTTGTAACACCAAGAGACGATTCTATTAACGACACCTTGCTTTCAATATATACAGCGCAGGAAAAAGGTTTAGATATCAGAGGTGTTGTAATAAATAATATAAAAGAAGATTGTCCAAAATCTCTCCTAAATGCAATTCCAAGAGTTATAGAAGAATATACTAACATAAAAATCTTAGGTCTGGTTCCGCATTTAGAAGAAAATTTTACTCCGGAAGATTTAATTACAAGCGCACTCAACGGTATTGATATTGAAAGTATTTTTAATGTAAAGATTGAAAAATTGGATTTTTGATGATAATAACAGCCGGAAAATTTAAGGGGCGTAAAATAGCTGTTCCTGATAAAAGTATAACAAGACCCACTCTTTCAAAAGTAAGAATGGGAGTTTTTAATACACTGTATTCAATTATTGGAGAATTTGAGGGCAAAAGTTTTCTGGATATGTTCGGCGGTTCCGGAATAATGGGGCTTGAAGCTTTATCAAGAGGATTTGCAAAAGTTAGGGTTTATGAAAAAAATTCAAAGGCTGCTGATATTATTAAAAAAAATTATGTTATGCTCGGCATAAAGCCGGATTTAAGGATTGGTGACAGCTTAAAATTCTTATCAAAAAATGAAGAAGTTTTTGATGTTGTATATATTGACCCGCCTTATCAAAGCGGTATTTATCAGGAGGCCTTAAATTTGGTAAAAAGCAGACTTGTTATTGCAGAACATTCAGAGGATATGGAGTTTGAAGGATTTAAACTCTTAAAACAAAAAAATTACGGCGGAAAACTGGTGAGTTTTCTGGAGAAAAATTAGATTGTAAATGAGGTTTTCTTTATATTATAATAGTTTCAGAAACTGGAGAGGTTATGGGAAAATATCATTTTATAGCAATCGGCGGTATCGGAATGAGCGGACTTGCCAAGTATTTATTGGAAGACGGGCATACTGTTTCAGGTTCGGATATTTGTGACAGCAAATATATAGATAAACTAAGGGATTTGGGTGCAAAAATTTTTATAGGACACGATAAAAACAATGTACCGGAAGATGCAGTTATAATAAAAAGCAGCGCTATTAGGGATAATAATCCGGAAGTTATCAGAGCAAAAGAGCTCGGACTCAAAATTTTCCACCGTTCAGACTTGTTGGAAGAAATTGCTCTAACTGCACAAAAAGAGGGTAAATGTTTTATAGGATTTTCCGGAACACATGGTAAAACTACAACGAGCGGGCTCGCGTCTTTTGTACTCGAAAAAGCCGGACTCAAACCGTCTTTTGTTGACGGAGGTATTATTCCGGAGATTAATACAAATGCACAGCATAAAAAAGGTGATTATTTTATCGCAGAATTAGATGAAAGCGACGGAACAATTGTAAAATATTATCCTGATATTCTTGTAATTAATAATTTGGAAGAAGATCATCTTGATTTCTATAAAAACGGTATTATTGATTTAGTCAAAACTTTTGATAAGGCTGTATCTCAGGCAAAAAAAGTTATTGTAAATAATAATGATGAAGGGATAAGATTTCTGACAGGAGATTTCATAACCTATGGGCTCCATGCGGCTGATTATACAGCTAAAAATATTGAATATACTCCAAAACAAACTTCGTTTGATGTTTATCATAAAGAGCAGCTGCTTGCTAATATAAAGATTCAGCTTCCCGGAGTTCATAATGTTTATAACACTCTTGCTGTTATTGCAGCCTTAAATGAAGGAGGGGTAAATATCAGCAGCATTGCTCAATATTTTTATGAGTTTACAGGAATGGGCAGGCGTTTCCAGAAAGTTGCAGAAATAGGCGGTATAATGGTTTATGATGATTATGCTCATCACCCGACCGAAATCAAAGCGACTCTTGAGGCAGCCGGTTCTAAATTTGGAAAAGAACATATTGTTGCAGTATTCCAGCCTCACAGGTATACAAGACTTAAGGCTTTGTGGAATGAGTTTAAGTATGCTTTAAAAAATGCGGGGCGGATTATTGTAACTGATGTTTATGCGGCTTCTGAGGACCCTGTTAACGGGATTTCAGGAGAAGAGTTCGCGAAAGATTTAGAAGGTGCTGAATATATTTCAGGAAATATGGAAGATGTTGCAAATAAACTATTCCCAACTTTGAAAAAAAATGATATAGTAATAGGACTTGGAGCCGGTACAATTACTGCTCTGGGGAAAAATTTAGAAAAGGCGGGCTGCGTTGGAAATAAAAGATAATTTCGAAATCAAAAATTTAACAACATATAAAATCGGAGGTAAAGTAAAAAAACTTTATATTCCGGAAAAAATAGAAGAATTAACAGAACTTTTAAGAACTCTGGATAATTATATTATCCTTGGAAGTTGTTCAGATGTTTTATTTTCATCTAACGGATTTGATGGCAATATAGTTATTACAACAGGGCTCAAAAATTTTGAAATAAGAGGAACAAAGGTATATGCCGAATGCGGAGTTAAAGATCCGCTTATTTCGCAAAAGGTCAGTGAGGCTTCTTTAAGCGGTTTAGAATTCCTAATCGGTCTTCCGGGGACAATAGGCGGGGCTGTATATATGAATGCAGGCGCTCACGGACAGTGTATTGCAGATGTTCTGGTATCAGCCTGCTTGTTTGATAAAGAAACAAAAGAAATTGTTTTCAAACAAAATTCAGAGATGGATTTTTCTTACAGGCATTCGATTTTGCATGAAGGACGATATATTCTTCTATCTGCTGAATTTGAGCTCGCAAAACAGCCGATTGAGAGTATAAAAGAGCTTATGGACAGGAATTTAACTTTCAGAAAAACCATTCAGCCCTCTCTTGCCAATCCAAATGCGGGCAGTGTGTTTAAAAACCCTGAAAACGATTCCGCGGGCAGGCTTTTAGATAAGGCCGGTGCAAAAAGTTTTGAGATGCCAAATGTAAAAGTTTGGGATAAACACGCTAATTTTATAATTAATAAAGGCAATGCGACATCGGAAGATGTGCTTGAGATGATGGTTAAAATGTATCAGGCAGTAAAAGATATGTATACTATTGAATTAAGGCCTGAAATTATATTTATAGGAAATAAAACTAAAAAAGAGGAAGAATTATGCAATATACTATACAAGACAAAGACGCAAAAATAGCAGTTTTATGCGGTGGAATGTCATCAGAGCGAGAGATTTCACTACGTTCAGGGAAAAATTGTCTGGGCGCGCTGCATAGATTGGGTTATAAAAATGCCCAGCTCGTAGATGTCGGGCCAAATGTTGCAGAGGACTTAAAGGGTTTTGATTATGCATATAATATTCTTCACGGCAAATATGGCGAAGACGGCTGCATACAAGGGCTTTTAGAGATAATGAAAATACCTTATACGGGGTGCGGCGTAATGTCGAGCGCTATTTGTATGAACAAAGAATACACAAAGCGTGTTCTTAAAAACTCTAATGTACCGCTGATTAAGTCGGTTTATGTTCATTATGATGAAGATCCTGTAAAGAAAGTCATGGATTTAGAATATCCTTTAATGGTAAAACCGGTTTCTGAAGGCTCAAGCTATGGTATGACAAAGGTTATTTGTGACGGGGAACTGTATGATGCAGTCACAAAAGCAAGAAAATATAACAAAGATGTTTTGATAGAAGAGTTTATTGACGGATTCTTTGTAACAGTAGGCGTGCTGGAAAAAGACGGTAAGGCCTTTGCTACAGAAATTCTTGAGATTAGAACAGAGACTGAGTGGTATGACTTTGATGCAAAATATACAAAAGGTTTATCAAAGTTTATCGTTCCTGCAACAGGTTTATCAAAAGAAGCGTATGAACTTACACAAAAATATGCGGTAGAAGCTCACGAAACCGCCGGCTGTTCTGGAGTTTCAAGAGTTGATTTTATGGTAAAAGATGATAAACCATATTTCTTGGAAATCAACACAAACCCGGGAATGACAGACACGAGCGACTTGCCGGCACAGGCAAAGGCAGGCGGAATAGATTACGACAATCTTGTTTTAATGATACTAAACAGTGCGGGTTTGAATAAATAATGTCTAATGAGGAACACCCAAAATACCACCAAAACAGGCGCTTGCAGCAAGCAAGAATGCAGAGAAAGATTAGGCAGTCACAAAGGAGGCTTAATCGGCTTCGTGCTTTTTGGAAGTTCTTTTTAATTGTAAGTTTAATAGCATTTGGGCTCCTAATACTTAAGATGCCGCAATGGAGGTTTCATTCAAATGCTTTTGATAACCTAAACAGTCCGGCGCTTGAGATTGTTAATAACAGAATTGTTCCTTCCCAAAAAATTCTTTCAGCACTAAGACGAAATCAGGTTCCCTTGCGTCCGATTTTCCTTGTAAAAACCGATAATCTTAAAAAAAGTATAAAACAGCTTGAACCGGTTAGAGATGTTTATATAAGAAGATTCTGGTTTCCGGCAAGATTGCAGATAATTATAATTGAAAGAACTCCTGCTATTACAATTTCACCTGATATAGATGTTCCACCAATTGCGTTTTTCTCGACAGACGGTAAATTAATTGGAAGAGAATATATGTCAACAATTGATGATTTTAAAACAGTCAAAGTCATAACATACGGAAGCGGTGATGATTATAGAAATTGGGACAGAACAAAGGTGAATAATTTAAAAAAACTTGCTGCAACTGTAGAAATGGATTCGGGCGAACAGGTAGAGTATATAGATTATAGAAACCCGAAAGATGTATATGTAAAGATTCCAACTGTTAATATAAGACTCGGAAGTTTTAATGCAGGAACATTCGAAAAAATTCATAGAATACCCTCCCTCCTCCCGCAGGTAAAAATGCTTAATAAAAAGGTTAAGTATATCGACTTAAGATGGGATACAAGCTATATTAAACTGGATGAATAATGCCTGAGTGTGCTTATATCCATATACCTTTTTGTAAATCCAAGTGTAAGTACTGTTCGTTTGTATCTTATAATCAAACTGGTAAAATTAATAATTATATAAAAGCTCTAAAAAAAGAAATAGATACAGTATACCAGCAGGAAAAACTATCTACACTTTATTTTGGAGGAGGGACACCTTCTCTTATCAAAAAAGAGTTTCTTGAAGAGATTATAAATAAATTTCATTATGCAGAAAACTGTGAGATAACTCTTGAATTAAACCCTGATGATGCTTCTTTAAAATATTTACAAGAACTATACGATATAGGTATAAACAGGCTTAGTATAGGCTCACAGACCTTTAATGACACTATCTTAAAACTTATAGGAAGAAGGCATGAGAGTAAGGATATAATAGAGGCGGTTAATTTGGCAAAAAAAGCCGGATTCAAAAATATAAGCGTAGATTTAATTTACGGTCTTCCAACTCAGACTATTGAAGGCGTAAAGAATGATTTAGAAAAGTTTATGAAGCTTGGTATTCAGCATATCTCTACTTACGGGTTAAAAATTGAAGAAGAGTCTTTCTGGGGTAAGAATCCGCCAGCTGTACCAGATGACGACATGCAAGCGAATATGTATATTGAGATAAATAATTTCCTCGAAAAAAGAGGTTTTTACAGGTATGAAATCAGTAATTTTGCTCTCACAGGCTTTGAATCAAGGCATAATCTTAATTACTGGAATAATAACGAGTATTATGGTTTTGGAGTCTCTGCACATGGTTATTTAGAAGGTGCCAGATACTCTAATGAATGCGACCTGAATAAATATCTCCTAAATCCAATGCACCCAGTAACTTTTCACAGGCTCTCTGCACAAGAAAAACTGGAAGAAGAGATATTTTTGGGTTTCAGAAAAACTTCCGGAATAAATACAAATCTGATTCAAGATAAATTCGGGATTGATTTTGGCGGTAAATATAAGGAAATTCTTGATAAGTACAAAAGCTATATTGAAAAAATACCTGCTGGATACAGGTTAAATCTTCAAGGGATTTTGATAAGTAATCTTATATTGTCCGAATTCTTATCAGATATTTAAAATTTGCTACTCTTGTTTTTTTAACTTTTCTTTCAATTCCTGAAGCTCATATTTTAACCTGTTGATATCACATTTAACAGGGTCAGGAATTCTATTATGCATAAGAATACCGTCCGGATTCATAAACTTCTGCTGTACAATTCTACCCGGGATTCCGACAACTGTGCAATGTTCCGGAACATCATCTACGACAACCGAGCCGGCACCGATTCTTGTATTATCACCAATGGTAATATTACCTAAAATTTTTGCTCCGGCGCCTATAATTACGTTGTTACCGATAGTCGGATGGCGCTTGCCGTGTTCGTTTCCTGTTCCGCCTAAAGTTACCTGCTGATAAATCAGCACATCATCACCAATAATTGTGGTTTCACCTATTACAACCC
>CALUSZ010000168.1 GCA_944323495.1 Candidatus Gastranaerophilales bacterium | reverse complement strand
ATCTTCACTCTCTTGTAACTTCTTGCTACCAAAAGTCTGTTGAGGACATTGCTAACACTCAGGTTGGAAGAAACAGAGCAGTTAGAAAAAGAAGCCTTCAACAGGTTATGCAAGAATCTTTCTTCTACGGTGCTAACAGGTTCGGAAGAAACTTCATCGCTTAATCACAGAATCCAAATAAACACTCTCTTATATAATCTTACATCTTACTTTAAAGCTTTACTCCCATCCCCGGGAGTTTTTTTTTGGTGCTACGCACGTAGGAGATTGGTCGGCAGGCATTCCATTAAACTACAGGTTGGTATTGTTTTCTCCGGGCCTGCCTCAATGGTAATAACTACTGAGTTTTGCGTAAAGATCAAAAGCTGCGCATGTAAACATATAGTCAACAGGCTTTTCAAATATTACAAAACTTTTTCTTTTTAATATTAAATGTATAAGCCTTATACCCTTTTTCATTAACAACAAATTTTACCGAATTATTAATATCCGTTCTCAAAATCTTTGTACTTTTAAGAATTTCTAACGTATAACGGGCAGGATGTCCAAATTTATTTTCTCCGACAGAAATCAGAGAATACTCAGGCTTCAAATAATCAACCATCTCTTGATTAACAACCCCTAAAGCACCATGGTGGCCGACTTTTAGTACAGTTATATTTCCGGGAAGCAAAGCCTTTAGCTTATTAAATGCATTAATTCCTGAATCTCCTGTAAACAACATTTTAAACCCTTTGTACTCAAGCATCGTAAGAATAGACGTTTCATTATCACCGGCTTCCGGAGATTCTGAAGATATAAAATTAGTAATCTTTAATCCATCTCTATCCTCAACTGACTGATTATTTTGAGCAAGAATAAGTTTTACGCCCAAGTTTTTGGCTGTTTCATAAATTGATTTTGCGGAAATCGAATCATGCTCTAGAGAATTCACATACAACTTATCTACTTTTACCCCATTCATCAAATCAACTGCCCCTCCGCAGTGATCATTATCAAAATGGGTTACGATAATTGTATCAATATTCTTTATACCTCTATCAAGCATATATTTAAGAATAAGAAACTCTGCCTGCGATTTTCCGCCGTTGTATCCGCTCTTTGCTGTATCTATCATCATATATTTGTTATCAGGAGTTTTTATCAGAAACGCGTCAGCATTTCCGACATCAAAAGCCATAATCTCAAGATTATGATTTCTTACAGGAATCATTGTCAGAAATAAGACTATCACTAAACAAGGAAGCGCTATATAGAAAAACTTACTCACCTTTTCTTTAGCCTGGGCCCAAAAAGCTGTTATATTCAGCAAGATTAAATAATACAGAATAATCTGGAATATATTTGGATGTGTTGTCTGAAACGAGGCTCTCGGAAGATTTCCCCAGAAATCCGAAATATTCACAAGCAATGTTATAAGCGGATTCAAAATAAAATCAAATCCCTTGCATACAAAATCCGGTGTCAAAGGTGCAATAAGCGAACTTATAAAACCGCCAAAACTTATCACAGAAAGAATTGGAACACTCATGATATTTGCAAAAACAGAATAAATACTTATATTGTTAAAATAAAAAATCTGTATTGGAATAACCCATAACTGTGCAATCACAGGAATACTTACCGTACCTATAATCCAGTTAAGAATACGGGATTTACTTTTTATAAGATAAGGGGTCATCAAAAGAAGTCCAAATGTTACAATAAAAGAAAGCTGAAATCCGACATCATTTATATAAAGAGGATTATAAAGAAGCATAAGAAATGCTACAAAGGCCAGAAGCGCAATACTATGAGCATCTCTGTCAATAAGTTTTCCAATAAGAACAAATATCAGCATAAATGCTGCTCTTATAACAGAAGGTCCCAAACCTGTCATAAGCGAGTATATCATTACCATAACAATACATAATGATATATTGACCCTATAATTTACTCTAAACATTGAAAGAAAATAAAAGAAGAACGAAAATATAAAAGCAACGTTCATACCTGAAGCCGCAAGTATATGAAGCAAACCTGAATTAACAAATGACTGTTTAATATTATCCGGAGGTGAAACTGCATCATCACCAAATACAATACCGCCTAAAATTTCCAGATTAGGAGAATTTAAATTCTTAGCATGAATCGATATAATTCTTTCTCTATAATCATTTACACCCTGTAAAAATTTTTCGACCCCTCCGGATTTTCCATCAATCTTTTCTAACTCCTTACCGTAAAATACCGAATATGTATTAAAATTTCTTAAATAATTACCGTAATCAAACTGTGAAGGATTTCCGGCTTTAAAAGGAACACCGAGCCTTCCTTTTATTTTGTATGAATCATATATCTTAAGTTTCTCATCTGTATTTATGGTAACAAAAGTCTTTTCATCATAAATATCTTTAATCATTCCGTCATATTCAATTTTATTAACCCGAAAGAAGAACCTAACCTTATCCTCTCCCTTAGCCTGCGGAATTGAAACAATCTTGCCGCATATATCAGCATTTACCGGTGCAAGACTTAACAAATCATCGGTAACTTTTAGCCTAAAAGAGGTATTAATAACTCCAAAGTAAAAAATAAAAATCCACACAAGAATATACTTTGGAGGTACCAGCTCTTTAACAAGCGCAAAGACAAACAATAATGTCAGAGATAGTGCAAACCACACCCCAAAGCCGGCAAGCGTAGAAAACAGCGCTAAAATATAAATCCCGACAGTTGAAAGCATCAAAAGATTTTTATTCAAGCAGATATTCTTACACAGCTCTCTTATCATACGAAATCATATTATTCCAATTCAGAACGCTCGATTTCCTGCTTAGTTGTAAATTTAACAATATCACCAACTTCTATATCATTAAATTTAACAAACGAAATACCGCATTCAAAACCTTGAGCAACTTCTTTTACATCATCTTTAAAGCGTTTTAATTGGTCTACAGCGCCTTTGAAGATTTCCTTTCCGCCTCTAAATATTGTCGCAGTATCGTTTCTGTTAATCTTACCTTCTGTTACATAGCAGCCGGCAATCTTCTGAATTTTTCCGATTGTAAATATCTGTCTGATTTCAACCTGACCGGTTACTACTTCCTTAACTTCCGGTGAAAGAAGCGAAATCATTGTTTTTTCGATATCTTCAAGAATTTGATAAATAATATCATACTTCTTGATAGTAACTCCTTCTTTTTCAGCAGCCGCAAGAGCGTTTGCATCTTCTTTTACGGTAAAACCTAAGATAATTGCTCCGGAAGCAGAAGCCAGCATAACATCAGCCTCTGAAATATCACCAACTCCGACGTGGATAATCTTTGTAGCAATTTCTTTTGATTCAAGCTGTGCAATAGCCTGTGATACCGCCTCAGCAGCACCATGCGTATTTGCCTTAATAATCAGATTCAATTGAGGAATACCGCCCTCAGCATCACCTGATTCACGTCTCATATGAGCAGGAAGCATCGCATCCAGACGTTTATTGCGTTCTTTTTCTTTACGCTTATCAATAATTGCCTTCATTTCTTTTTCATTCTTAACTACCTCAAAGAAATCACCTGCATTAGGAACCTCTGTTAAGCCTAAGACCTCAACCGGAGTGGAAGGTTCAGCCTTCTGAATTCTTTCTCCGGAATCTGATAACAACGCTCTTACTCTTCCGCAGGCTGTTCCTACAACAATACAGTTTCCTGTTCTTAAAGTACCGTTTTGAACAAGAAGCGTAGCTACAGGTCCTTTTCCTTTATCAAGGTTTGCTTCAATAACAACACCGGAAGCTTCTGCTTTCGGATTAGCCTTCAAATCCTGAATTTCCGCAACAAGCAGAATATATTCTAAAAGCTCGTCAATACCTGTACCCTGAAGCGCAGATACTTTAACCGTAATCGTATCACCGCCCCATGCTTCAGGAACAAGCCCATGCTCGGTCAGCTGCTGCAAGATTCTATCAGGATCAGCGCCCGGTTTATCAATCTTGTTAACAGCTACAATAATAGGAACTTCCGCAGCCTTTGCATGGTTTATAGCTTCAATTGTCTGAGGCATAATATCGTCATCTGCAGCAACAACAAGGATTGCAATATCGGTAGCTTTAGCACCGCGGGCACGCATTTCTGTAAAAGCTTCGTGGCCGGGTGTGTCTACAAACACAATTTTCTTTTCTTGTTTGTTATCCAAATAAACTGTATATGCACCTATTGACTGTGTAATACCGCCAACCTCAGTTGCAACAATTTTATGTTTAGAAGCTCTTATGCTATCCAAAAGCGTTGTTTTACCATGGTCAACGTGCCCCATAATACTTACAACCGGAGCGCGTTTTTTCAAAAGCTTCTTATCTACTTCAGTTAAAGCTTTTTGTTTCTGTTCTTTTTCAAGTTCTTCTTCAATATAAGCGTCAATATCCTCTTCAAGAACTTCTAAATTGTATTCAGCGCAAACTTTCTTGATTGTTTCAACGTCAATAAGCTGGTTAACGGTTGCCATTATCCCCTGAAACATCAAAAATTTAACAATTTCAGCCGGAGTTTTATGAATCTTATCAGCTAATTCACTTATTGTCATTGCAGAATTTACAACAATCTGCTTAACTTCTTCCTGAGCCTCTTCCTTATGCGATTTTTTCTTATGTTTTTGTGCAGCTGCTTTTTCAAGAGAAATCATCTCCTGATCTTCTTTTTTGGAATTATAATCCTTATCTTTCTTTTTAGAATCATTTTTTCTTTTAGAAGAAGGTCCGCCTTTTCCTTCATAAATCTCTTGCGGGATAATTCTTCTTTCTACAAGCTTCTTCTCCTGCGCCGGTTTATTAAAAGATTTTTTCTCTCCCTTTTCTTTGTCTTCTTTTGGTGTTTTTGCATCTACCGGAGCCTTAGCAGGTTTTGGAGGAGCTTTTCTTACAATCTCAATTCTTGATTGGTTTTTAGGATATTCGATTTTTGTTCTCTCGACTCTTACAACACCTTTTTCTGGTTTCTTTTCTTCTTTAGGCGTCTCCTCTTTTTCAACTTTCTTTGGCTTCACTTCTTCTTTAGGAGCCTCTTCAGCTGCCGGTTTTGCTTTTTTAACAACAAAAGCCTTCGGTTTCGCGGAAGACTTTTTAGCAGAAAGACCTAAGTGCTCTTTTAGTTTTCTAATCTGAGTCGGAGTTACAGTATTAGAGTGCGATTTTACAATAATATCAATTTCGCCAAACTTTTCTATAACCTCTTTGCTGGTCATTCCCAGCTCACGTGCTAATTCACTAACTCTAATACTGTCCATCTAATATTCCTTTCAAGTCCTCAGAGGTTTTTAATACTCTGTTTAATTTTGATTTTTTTAATGCTGCTTCTACACAACTTCGATTATAACAAAGATATGCTGATCTGCCAAATGTGTTTGAATCCGGGTTTAGGACTACTTTTCCGTCCTTATGATTTTTTGTAAGTTTAATCATATTTTCACGCGGTTTAAGTTCCCCGCACCCGATACATTTTCTTAACATTTATTTTTAATTAATCTCCGCTAATTTTTCGAGCTTGAGTTTTTGGTCGTACTCTGTAAGTAAATCAATGAGTTCGTCCAAATCCCCGTCAATTACTGTCCACACGTTAAGGTTTTGCCCGATTCTGTGGTCAGTCAACCTTCCCTGAGGGAAGTTGTATGTTCTTATGCGTTCGCTTCTGTCGCCTGTTCCGACTTGAGAACGTCTTAAGTCGGTAATCTCTTTCATCTGCTTTTGTACTTCCATATCATACAATTTTGCTTTTAAGATTTGAAGGGCGCGTTCTTTGTTTTGTAATTGCGAACGCTCTTCTGTACAGAAAATCATGATTCCTGTAGGTTTGTGGAACACTCTGGCTGCTGTTTCTACCTTGTTAACGTTTTGTCCGCCGGCTCCGCCTGAACGTGCTGTTGAGATTTCAACATCATTCATATTAAGTTCGACCTCAACATCATCAACTTCAGGCATAACGGCAACTGTTGCGGTTGAGGTGTGTACTCTGCCTTGGGATTCTGTTGCAGGAACTCTTTGAACCCTGTGGACTCCTGATTCGTATTTAAGGCGTGAATAAATGCTATCGCCTTTCATAGAAATAATAACTTCGCTGACTCCTCCTGCCTCGCAGTCGGTTTTACTTAAGATTTGTGTCTGCCAGCCTTTTTTATCCGCATAGCGCATATACATTCTCATCAAATCGCCCGCAAAAATGTTCGCCTCGTCTCCGCCGGCACCGCCTCTGATTTCAAGCATAATGTCTTTATCGTCCATCGGGTCACGTGGAAGAAGAAGGATTTTCATCTTTTCTTCATACTCGGCAATCTTCTTTTCGTTTTCTTCCATATCAGATTTTAGAAATTGACGCATTTCTTCATCTTTTTCTTCATGAATCATTTGTTTAGCGTCTTCTATCGCATCTACAGCTTTTTTCCAGGCATAATAAAGTTCAACGGTTTCTTCCATTGACTTTCTCTGCTTTGATAAATCACGGAATTTATTATAATCTGCTATTACATTCGGATCAGACAGAATTTCACCTAATTCGTTGTATTTCTTTTCTATCTGAATTATTTTATCCAACATATCTTTCATAAACATTTACCTCTTATAAAAAAAGTATAACAAAAACAGTCGTAAAAACAATTTATGTTAACAAACTTGATTATTTGGACAATGTGTATTAGAATACCAGAATAATAGAGTTGAGGGAATTAGTTGATATGAAAAAAGCGTTAATGATTGTATCGGTACTTGCGATAGCGGTTATTTC
>CALUSZ010000167.1 GCA_944323495.1 Candidatus Gastranaerophilales bacterium | reverse complement strand
GTTCCTATTAAATATTTTTTGTCTAAATTTTTTAGCTTATCAAATTTTGGAAGTTTCATACGTTATCCTTCTTTTTAGTTTTCTTAAGGTTTTTAGTTTGTTCTTTTTCTTGTTTTTTTAAATCTTTTTGATAATCTTTAACCTCTTCAACCGTAAGAGTTTCTTCTTGAGGAAGTGCTATTTCACGTTCTAAAGTTGCTCGGGCAACATTGTAGTTATAAACCGCCTGAACATAGGAGCTTTGTGCGTTATTATAGTTAACTCTTGCATCCTGAAGCTGGATATAATCACCTAAACCGACCATATAACGTCCATCCGCCAGTTCAAGGTTCTCTAAAGTTTGTCTTACCTTTGTCTCCAAAAGCGGGATTTGTTTTTCCAGCTGTATCATATCTACATAAGCACTCTGGATATCAAAATAAAGGTTTTGGTTTAACAAATCAACTTCTGTTTTTGCAAGATTAAGCTGTGAGTTTGCAATATCAACTTCATTTTTAACCTGCATCATATTAAAAGTTGTGCTTAAATTTAAAGAAACATTCATGCCGTTATCTGCATAATCTCTGTTGTTTGCATAACTATATCCGACACCGCCGGTTAAATTAGGCAGGTATTGGCGTTTGGTTAAAAGCACATACTGTCTCATAGCTTTGACGGTAGCATTTAGTGCTTTTAAATCAGGGCGGTTTTCCTTTGCAATAATGACGGATTTTTCAAATGTATATGGATATTTCTCAAATGTATAATCCTTTAACACATCGCTCTTTTCTGCCTGTACTGCATAAACTGCATTTGAAACATCATCAGGAAGCTCAAGGAGCTTTTTATAATTTTCTATATTGGTTAAGCTCATTGGTACATAAGGGTTTGCAAGATTAAATGTTTCAGTATTTTTGATGCTGTACTCAGGAGCATATGCTACATACATCGCGTTATTCAAAGTTACGATGGCATTTTTGTAAGTATTTTCTGCCTGAACAAGAGAAATTTTTGAATCGCTAAGGTTAACTTCGGCATTTACAAGGTCGATTTTTGAGCGGATTCCTTCTTCAAAATAAGCTAATGTTCTCTGATAGTTTCTTTCATTAATCTGGACATTTAATTTTGCCACTTCTACCAGAGATTTTGCCGCAAGAACACCGTAATACTGGAGCTTAACATTAAAGATTGTTGTTAAGACTGTTTCATCAAAATCATATTCTGCTGCAATTTTGTTAAATTTTTCCATTCTAATATTTGCGCTTGTTTTTCCGAAATTCCATAAAAGCTGTGAAAGTGAAGCATCAAAACTGGGTAGAGTTCTTGTCTGATAACTCCCCCTGTTATGGCTGCGTTCTCCAAAGCTCTGTCTATATCCTGCTCCCAGGGTTAAACTTGGGAAATAAGCCGATTTTGCGACTCCGACAGAGGATTTTGCTATATCAAGGTTTAAAATGGAACTTCTTACGACAGGACTGTTATTCAGCGCAATTTTTATACAGTCATTTAAACCCAGCTCAGCGTTTTTTTCTATCTGAACTGTCTGTATTGCCTGAACCCTTAGTCCTGAAATTAAACTGATTATTAATAAAAAAATTTTTATCTTTGTTTTCATCTTTACTCAATATTATATACGACAAACAAGAATTAATGTTCATTTTCTTATACGAAATTGTTTTTTATTTTTAAATATGCTACTGTTTTATTATAGAGAATTGGGAGTTTTATATGAGCGCTATAGTATGGAATAGAATGAAGCATGATGTAAAAGTTAAGCTTTTAAATGAACAGCACCAAAAGCTTTTTGGGACATTAAAAGAGCTATATACGGCAATGGAAGATAAGAGTGATAAGCCGGCACTTTTGCATATTATAAATAATTTATCTTTATATGTAAAACAGCATCTGGAGACAGAAGAGGCGCTGCTTGAAAAATACAATTATCCGGGCTTAGAAGAACAAAGAGAGCAGCATAGACTTTTTGTTAGTAAAATAGATGAATTTAAAACCGAATTTGAAAATAACCGATTTATGCTGTATTTTGATATAGCAATATTTTTAAAAACCTGGATAGCAAATCATATCGAAGAAACTGATAAAAAATATGCGGATTTTTTAAACAGCCATAATGTTTTTTAAAACAAAATTACTTTAAATCCGGAGAAAAACCCCAGTGAAGTTTATTTCTTAATACAGAATAAAAGCTGTCATCGTCTAAAAATGCAAGCATCGCCTTTTTTTCAGACTTATGGATAGAAATCTCTTTAACGCATTCTGCCGTGTCCAGACCGTCAGCTGCAACAGATAAGAGTCTGTCGCTGGTTTTTACAGTAATTGTTTCATATGCAGGAACAACAAGCGGTCGAACATTTAGCGTATGCGGACAAATCGGTACAATGACAAAAGCATCTAAGTCAGGATATAATACCGGTCCGCCTGCTGATAGTCCGTATGCTGTCGAGCCGGTTGGGGTTGAGATGATAAGCCCGTCTGCTATATAATCACATACAAATTTGCCGTTTATTTCAAGATAGAATTTTGATGTTCTTGATGGAGTACACCCCTTTATAACAAAATCATTCAGCGCAAGATATTGTTTTGAAGAAAGCATCAAACGCTCTTCTATCGAATATTTCCCGTTAATCACCGCATTAACGGCTCCCTGGATTTCACCGACTCCTGCTTGTGCCAAAAAGCCTAAACGCCCGAGGTTAATTCCCAAAACCGGTATTCCGGAATAGAATACAGCTGCTCTCAAAAGGGTTCCGTCACCGCCTATAACAAAAGTAAATTCTCCAAAATCTTCCATCTCATCTATATTAAAAGATTTGAATTCTGCCCTGGGATTTTCAGAAAGCGCTTTTTCAAGCTCATTTAAAACTTCAGCATATCCGGAAATTTCTTTATTATAAATTACGTTTATTTTCATACAAGCGATTATATCATATAAAATAGTTTTGTGATATAATTTATCAGGTAAAAACACTGGTTGAGGGCAAAATTATGATAGAAATGAAAGTAATGGGTATAGCGCTTGATGTAAGGACAAATTCGCCGATAGTAGTTCTTCACGATTTGGATAACAGAAAGGCTCTGCCAATATGGATAGGCTCTGCGGAAGCCAGTGCAATTATAAGGTGTATTGAAGGGCTTGTGGTTGCAAGACCGATGACGCACGATTTGATTATGAATATCATTGAAAAAACAGGTTACACATTATCCAAAATAGAAATCAATGATGTTGAAAAAGAGACATATTTTGCAACATTATTCTTAGAAAAAGACGGTGAAACTCTTGAAATTGATGCGCGCCCGTCAGATGCTATTGCTGTTGCAATGAGGGCTGAGGCGCCGATTTATGTAACGGCAAACGTACTTATGAACGGCTCTGTTTCGACTGATACAGCAAAAGATGAAGAAGAAGCACAGGAGTTCAAAGACTTTATCCAGAATATTAAGCCGTCCGATTTTGAAAAAATGATGAAGGGCAAACATCAGGAAAACGACCAGTAGTGGGGGTAAAGGACTAAAGAAGTAAAGGGGTAAAGAGAGCTGGAGTAACGGAAGTAGAGGACCAAAGAGGAATAATATGAATATAAACCAAAATTACGAAAATCTTGAACAGAGCTATTTATTTTCAACAATCGCGCACAAAGTTAACGATTTTATTTCAAAAAATCCGGATAAAAAGGTTATCAGACTCGGAATTGGAGATGTAACTCTTCCGTTGTGCAAAAAGGTTGTTGAGGCTTTACATAAAGCGGTTGATGAGATGGGTGTTCAAGCAACTTTTCGCGGTTACGGGCCTGAACAGGGGTATGATTTTCTAAGAGAAGCTGTTCAGAATTATTATAAGAGACGTAATGTTGAGCTTGATTTAGATGAAATATTTATCTCTGACGGCGCAAAAAGTGATTTAGGAAATATTTTGGATTTATTTGCGCAGGATAATACCGTTCTTGTTCCGGATCCTGTTTATCCTGTATATGTTGATACTAATGTAATGGCAGGAAGAAAGGTTATTTTCGCAGACGCTAACGGCGAAAATGGTTTTCTGCCTATGCCGGATAACAGAGACGCGGATATTATCTACATTTGTTCTCCTAATAATCCGACAGGTGCTGTATATAATAAAGAACAGCTGCAAAAGTGGGTTGATTATGCTCTGAAACAAAAAGCCATAATCTTATTTGATGCTGCATATGAATGTTTTGTGTCTGATGAATCCCTTCCTCATAGTATCTATGAAATAGAAGGGGCAAAAGAATGCGCAATTGAATTCTGTTCGCTTTCTAAAACCGCAGGTTTTACGGGGACAAGGTGCGGATATACAATTGTCCCGAAGGCTCTTGGAAAATTAAACAAAATGTGGCTTCGCAGACAAACAACAAAATTTAACGGAGTTCCATATATTATCCAGCGCGGTGCTGAGGCCGTATTCACCGAAGAAGGCCAAAAAGAGATTAAGGAAAATATAAATTATTATAAAGAAAACGCTAAAATTATTTCTGATACCTTAACTGAATGCAATATCTGGCATGTAGGCGGAAAACACTCCCCTTATATCTGGTTAAGATGTCCTAATAATATGAAATCATGGGAATTTTTTGATTACCTTCTTGAAAATGCTCAAATTGTAGGAACCCCCGGAGCTGGTTTTGGCAAAAACGGCGAAGGATATTTCCGCTTAACCTCATTCGGTTCAAGAGAAAATACGATTGAAGCCATGCAGAGATTTGCAGAGTTATTCAAATAGGGCGTTTATAAATTCTTTTGAGTCAAAGTCTCTTAAATCTTCCATTTTTTCACCGACTCCAACGAGTTTGACAGGAAGATTAAGCTCTTTTGCAATTGCAAGAACAATTGCACCTTTAGCTGAACCATCTAGTTTTGTGAGCGCTACAGCTGTTAAATTTACACATTCTTTGAAAACTTTTGCCTGCTGAAGCCCGTTCTGACCGGTATTTGCATCTATTACCAGAATACTTTCACGGAGCTCATCAGGCGCATTTTTATCAATAACATTTTTAATTTTGGCAAGCTCTTCCATCAAATTAAATTTATTCTGCAACCTTCCTGCTGTATCAACAAGTATTACATCATAATTTTCATTTTTTGCTTTTTGTATTGCTTCATAAACTACAGACGCAGGATCTGCCTTGTCTCGTCTTACAATATCAGCGCCGGAACGTTTTGACCAAATATCAACCTGTTCTTCCGCGGCTGCTCTAAAAGTGTCTCCGGCCGCGATTAGAACCCTTTTGCCTTCCTGCTTAAATCTGTAAGCCATCTTTCCTATAAGAGTTGTTTTTCCTGCGCCGTTAACTCCGGTTATAAAATATATGTTCAGGTTGCCTTCTTTGTAATTCATCTTGCAGGAGCCGGCTGAATCAAGTGTTTTAAGGAATTCTGTCTGTAAATATTCCTTGACTTGAGAAGGTTTAATTTTCTTTTGCCCGCGCAATTTGTCAACTAATTCGCCGGCATAACTTACACCCAAATCAGCGCTGATAAGAGTATCTTCCATATCATCAAGTACAAATTCAGAGAACTCTTCCTCTTCGCCAACGGCATCAGTAACATTCCCCACAAGTGCCTGTGCGGTTTTTGAAACTGTATTTTTTAATTTGTCAAAAAAATTAAACATTTTATTTTAAGCCGTTTTCTACAATTACCTTAGCCAAAATTCCATTCACAAAAGAAGATGAATCCTCTGTGGAATATTTTTTTGCAAGTTCAACTGCTTCGTCAACAACGACCTTAATTGGTGCATCTTTTATATAAAGCAGTTCTGTTATTGCAATCCTTAGGATATCTTTGTCAATCTTAACTAATCTTGAAATATCCCAGCCGTTTGAATACTTTTGGATTTCTGCGTCAATATCTTTATGGTGTAGTTTGAATTGTTCCGCAATTTCTACCGTATAATTTTTGACTTCCGATTGGTTCTCAAGAGTTGCAAATTCAGCTATCTCTAATGCAAGAATAGCTTTTTCCGCAACATCAATCATTGTATCAACTTTTTGAATCATCTCGTCTGTCATCGGGATTTTAACCGGTTTATTTTTTGCACCCAAAGGTCTTGAAAGATTTGATTCATGTTCTGCTTCATAAGTGTCAAGGCTGTCTTTTATGTCAATCAAAGAGCCTACCGTAAGCTTTAATTCCTCTGATGCTGAATTAGATAGAATCCTTACTGATTTAAGCATAATATCTTCAAAATCTTTTCTTGAATATTTAGTAATCTCTTTATCAAACTGTGAAAATAATATTAGTGCTAATTCTCTTGCTGCACGTCTTGCCTGCATAATTTATCTCCTATTAAGTTTTTTTATTAATAATATCATAAAACATGTTATAATAAAACTTGGAGGAAAGCTATGAAAAAACGTGCAATAATAATTGTAATAGATTCAATGGGAATAGGCGCAATGCCTGATTGCGAAGAATTTGGCGACATAAAGGAATGTAATACGTTAAAAAATGTCTGTGAATTTAATAAAGGCCTTGATGTTCCTGTTATGGAAGCAATGGGGCTTGGTAATATTCAGGATTTTAAAGGGATAAAAAGAACCGCAACTCCTATTGCACAGTATGGAACACTGGAAGAAAAATCCAAGGGCAAAGATACAACTACAGGCCACTGGGAGATTGCAGGACTTGTTTCCGAAAAACCTTTTGCAACTTTTCCTGAAGGTTTTCCAAAAGAACTTATTGATAAGTTTGTTGAAGAAACCGGCTGCGGCGGAGTACTTGCAAATATTCCGGCAAGCGGTACTGCTATTATTGAAAAACTTAATGATGAGCATCATAAGACAAAATATCCGATTGTCTACACCTCTGCTGATAGCGTGTTCCAAATCGCGCTTGATACGGATATGATTCCTTTAGAAACTCTGTATAATTGGTGTGAAATTGCGCGCAGGATACTTGATGAAGGGAATTATAATGTTGCAAGAGTAATAGCACGCCCTTATAAAGTTATTGACGGCAAGCCGACAAGAATCTCTAAAGAGAGAAGAGATTATTCAATGAAACCTCCAAGGGAAACTGTTTTAGACAGGGTTAAAAATGCGGGCGCAAAAGTTATTGGTATAGGAAAAATTGAGGATATTTTCTCAAAAGCCGGAATAACTCATGCTATCCATACAGGTTCTAATAAAGAGGGGCTTGAATTAACAATAAAAGCAATTGACGGTTCGCTTGATTTAGATAAGATTAAATATCCTGATGTAAATATTACGGATAATGAGCGCGAAATAATTTTTACAAACCTTGTAGACACTGATATGCTTTACGGCCACAGAAATAATGCAGAAGGTTACGGTAAGGCTATAGAAGAGGTTGATGATTATTTAGAAAAAATCCTGCCTCTGATTGGAGAAAATGATTTATTGATAATTACAGCTGACCACGGCTGTGACCCTACAGTACCGGGAACGGATCATACAAGAGAAAAAGTTCCGGTTCTATATTATTCCAAAAACATTGAACCAATGGATTTAGGCATAACTAAAGGCTTTGATTCTATTGCTGATAGAATATCCGGTTGGTTATTTTAAATTTTTTGATTTAAGTGTATAATAAAAAATGTCCGGAATTTCGGACTGGAAATAAAAAGGAGAAGAAAAATGAACGTAACTATTGAAAATTCTTGTATCGGATGCGGCGCTTGCGAATCAATCTGCGACGCAGTTTTTCATGTAGAAGATAGAGCAGAAGTTAATTCTGCAAATATTGCAGGCAACGAAGAATGCGTAAAAGAAGCTGCTGGTGCTTGTCCGGTTTCTGCAATCGTTGTTGAGTAATTTATTACAAAATATTAATTACCAAAAAGAAGCTCTAATCATTTGGAGCTTCTTTTGGTGTATAATAAACCCATGTTTAAGAGAGTATTCTGTGTTTTCGTATGCTGGATATTGTTTGGAGCAAATTCAGTATTTGCAATAGAGCATGACGATGATTTATTCAAACCTGTTGAAATCAAAGAGGGTATGAGTATAACCGTTTTGGACTGTGTTGCAAATGCGTTTAAAAACAGTCCGAAGATTAAGAGACAGAAATACAATCTCGATATTGCAAAGAGTAATGTAGGAATCGCAAGGGCACAGTATTTCCCTGTAATAGGAGCAGGCGCTGGCTTTTATAACGAAAATAATTCCGATAATATTTATTACAATAATCACTACAGAGAACTTCCGAATGTCGGAGTTACTATAAACAAAATGGTCTGGGATTTTGGAAAAACCACTGCTTATATAAAAATGGAAGAGTTTTATAAGCTGGGGGCAGAATATGAGTTTATGGACAGCCTATGTTCGACTCTGTTTGATGTTAAGGCAAAGTATTATAATCTATTAAGGACAAAAGCTCTCGTTCAGGTTGCGGAAAATAATGTTGAGATTAACGAAAATTTTGTAAAACTTGCTAAAAAAACACCAGATTTAAAAACCGCGGAATTGCAGCTAAGTGAGGCTAAAATTAACCTTATTCAGGCCAAAAATAATTATATGAATTCAAAAGTGGATTTGAAAAATTCCATGTATCTGGATAATCCTCCTGATTTTGAGGTGCAAAATACAAGGACTTTTAATTTTAACAATTATTATGCTTATAATTCAGGCCTTGTTCCTGAAGCTTTTAAGGGGTATCAATTCAGTTTCCCGCGTGATAAGGCTGTCCAGATGGCTTATGATAACAGTCCTGATTTACAGGTGCTGATTTCTTCAAAAAAAGCAATGGAACAATCACTTCTCTATATTAAAAGAACATATTTTCCTGAGCTTTCTGCAAATGCAGGCTATGGTTTTCTAAATTCAAACCAGACTTCAAATAACAGTTTTCAGGTTGGGGTAAATCTTAATTCCAGCGTTAATCTTATGGATTTAAAACATTCTATAAAAGGGGCTGATGCGCAGGTTAAACTTGCTGATAATGAGATAGCACTGTTTAAAAAGGATTTGTATTATGAGGTAAATCGTGCTTTTAATAATTTTGACAAGGCAGAACGTGAAATTCCCGTAGCGCAGGTTTCTGCAAAACAGGCACTGGAGACATTGAAGCTTGTTGAGGGGAAGTATAAATCAAATGAGCTTAATTATATTGCTCTTCAAGATGCAAGAAAAGACTATATACATTCAGTTCAGGAATATATTGAGAGCCTGTACAATTATAATATGGCACTTATTCAGGTAGAGATGGCAATGCACTATCATATAGTAGATATTCACCACAAAACAGAACATGCAATGTGCTATCATTCGGAGGAAATTATCAATCACTTGAATGAAGTTCTCGGCTGTGATGAGAAAGAAGTAAAAAAAGATAAACGAAAAAGAGATTCTTTATAGTTTTTGTTATATTATATAGCTGGAGGTATGAAAATGGATTATACTCTTGTTTATACGATTAATAATGAAAAGTCTCCGGAAACAGTTTACGTAAACCTGACAAATTCTTGCACAAACAGGTGTATTTTTTGCTTGCGCGAGCAAAAAGATGACGTTTGCGGAGCTGAGATGTGGCATGACGATAATTATAAACTGGAAGATATAATCAGCCAGTTTGAATCATATTCTCCCGCTCCAAGGGAAGTTGTATTCTGCGGCTATGGCGAACCGTTTTTAAGACGCGAGATGATGAAAGAATTCTGCAAATATCTGCGTGCAAATTATCCGACTGTTAAAATACGTGTTAATACAAACGGACACGCAAATGCAATTTATAAGACTAATGTTGCAGAAGAGTTTAAAGATTTAATAGACGCTGTTTCCGTTAGTCTCAATGCCTCAAATGCTGATGAGTATAATTCAGTGTCTCAACCTAAAATACCAAACGCATATGAAGAAGTAAAAAATTTCATCAAGGCCTGTTCTGATGCCGGTATTGAAGTTACTGCAAGCATCGTAACTGGTTTTGATAAAATTCATAATATTGATGAGAAAAAGTGCGAAGAAATCGCTAAATCACTGGGTGCTAAATTCAGAAACAGAGAATTCATCACAAACGGTTATTAATGCAGTTCACTTACAAGTTTTAGGGATTCCAGCTGTTTTTTTGAGATTACAGAGAGTGCGGAATGAATAAGTGAAATGTATTCGAGTTCCATATTAAATTCACATGCATCTTTTAATACATCAATCAAGCAAGAGTTGACTGTAATCAAATCTTCAAGCTCTTTACGTTTATCTGTAGCTGCTTCATTTTCTTGCATACAAATCCTTTCCAGAGTAAAATATCAATATAATTCTTAATTCCATGTAGTATTATAAGATACATTGGAAAATATGTCAAATTTTAATATATTATCAAAAGTTATAAAGGAGTATTTTATGAAAGTTCAGATGCTGCAGGGGAATTCATTTCAGGCAAAGAGACATTTTTTAGACGGAAACGGGCTTCGTAATATGCATGATATTTTGAAAAAAATGAATTCTAAAAGCAGATGCCATGAAAGCGGAGGTGAATTTTCTGCAAAAGTATTGGGAGGTTTAAGTATTAATGAGCAGGGATTTTTCTCTGACAAACGCTGGCTTTTAGCCCCTTCTAACGAAATGTTTGGCGAATCAACGCTTGAATTTGGAAAAGTGAAACTTACTTTTGATAACAAAACCGGAGAGATAATAAAGCATAAAAAGCCGTTTTATAAGGGGTGGAAAAGTACATTATCAGAAGCCCATGCTCTCTTATCGGCTGCAAGAGAAAATTTTGATAATAACGCAATGATAGTAAAGAAATTTATAAATATCGGCGGTTTTACAAAACAAGCATCTAAAAAGTTATTAGAGACAGCTGACAAAGTTCAAAAAATCTTCTTAGAACCGCTTAACGGAGTATTTTAGATGGTAAAACTTATTCTTGCATCAAATTCACCAAGGAGAAAAAAAATACTGGAAGATATGGGACTTAAGTTTGAGATTATACCTTCAAACTATGATGAGAAGCTTCCGGATAACATTTTTTCTTATGAAAAGATAGAGGATTTAGCAACGAAGAAATGTCTTGATGTGGTAAGACGTGTTAATAATGATTCGCTTGTGTTTGCGGCTGATACGGTAGTTGTTTTCCAGAACAGAATTCTTGGCAAACCCCATTCAAAAGAAGAAGCTTTTAAGATGCTTAAATCACTTTCCGGAAACACCCACTCCGTTGTAACGGCATCTTGCGGAATAAATACCAA
Organism: Candidatus Gastranaerophilales bacterium; assembly: GCA_944323495.1. Next base: position 13,349 of record CALUSZ010000167.1, on the reverse strand, counting down.
AACTAACCGTGCAGCATTACTTTCAACTACAAGCTATGTAAGATTTACCCAATGGACTGACGATATGATACATTATTATATTGATAGCTTTAACCCTCTTGATAAAGCGGGAAGCTATGGAATACAAGAACTTCCCCCAAATTATTTAGATAAATTTGAGGGAAGTTTTGAAAATATTGTAGGTCTTGCTCCGGAAGCGGTAGAAGCTATTCTGCAGCAACTTCAGTTTTCTCGTCAGTAGGAAGCCCTAATGAAATGCGTTTATCTTTTGGGTGGAATTTAATAATCTTAGTATCAATTTTATCCCCCGCATTTAAAATACATTTATTTGTGTTTTGATACTCACTAAGAGCTGACTGTGGAAGAAGAGCTTCTACACCGGGCATGACTTCAACAAATGCTCCAAAAGGTTTTATACGTGTAATAATACCCTCTTTAATATCGCCCTCTTTCAACTCTTCTTCAGCTTTAATCCACGGATCAGGCTCAGTGTTTTTCAAACTTAAGCTTATTCTTTGTTTGTCATAATCAACATCAATAATTTCGACATTAATTTCCTGCCCGACTTTTAATAAATCTGTAGGATGTTCAACCCATTTCCAGGAAATTTGAGATAGAGGAAGCAGACAATCAACTCCGCCAACGTTAACAAATGCGCCAAAATCTGTGATTCTTACTACTTCGCCTTTAACAATTTGACCTACTTCAACCTGTTCAAAAACATTTTTTCTTGTTTCAGCCATGTTAGTCTCAAAAACTTTTTTATTAGATAGAATTAAATTATTCTGGGATTTATCAATCGTTAAAATTTTAACATCAAGTTTATCTCCCGGGTTACATATAGTCTCCCTTGCTAAGAGCTGCCCCTGCGGAATAAATCCCTGTACCCCTGAGATATCAACTACAACTCCGCCCCTGACGATTTGTGCCACAGATACGGAAATAGTTTCGTCAGCCTCTTTGACTTTTTCAAGTTCTGCCCAGGTATGAGCAAGATGAACTTTTTTATAAGAGAGCATGAACTTTCCATTTTCATCAGAATCCTGTGTTATTAAGAATTCATACTCTTTATTGAGTTCTAAAACATCTTCCGCTTTTGCTTTTTTATCAGAAGAGATTTCATAAGCCGGCACGAAAGCCGTACTTTTTGAGCCAATATCAACAATTGCTCCGTCAGACTCATAAGCACATACAATACCTTTAACAATGTCGCCTCGTTTAAAGTTGTAATCATACTTTTTTAAAAGTGCTTCAAAATCAATATCTGAATACTGTTCCACCATGCGTATTCTCCTTTTCCAAATAAACACGAGGGTATTATACCATATTTAGCCGAAATCGGCAATAGGCAAGAAGGAAATGGCCAAATGGCTGATATTTAAAATAAAAAAGAGAGCCTATAGGCTCTCTTTTTTTATTTATTTTTTTATTTAACTTAGTTTTCAAATGCCCATCTTGCAGCTGCACCGTTCGGTACTGCATAACCTGCACGAAGTCTTACACAAAATTGGTCTTTAATTACACGTTGAGATTTGTCATCACAAGCAGTTGTACTTTGAGAATCTTTTGCAACTCCTAATGCTTGACCTAAACAGTTAGATACAATGTTAGGTCCTTTTGCACCATTTGTATCATATATAGCAGTGATACCATAAACTAAGTTATCTTCCATAACTTTTGTACCTGCTGCAGAACCTGTACCTGCGCTTGCTGGAGAGCTTGAACTTACAACAGTTGGCTGAAACATTAAAGCTGAACCATCTCTAAAGAATAGAGCATAGTTACTAGATGGCGTTTCATTTGCAGAACCTTGCATACTAGGTATTTTGCTAGTTCCACTTTTCTGATAATCAACAGAAGTTCTTGTTGCAAGTAAACCGTATAATGATTGAGCTTCTGAATCTTGTGTATTAGATGATGATAAAGAAGCATAGTCAAACCCTGAGATAGCCTGATTCATTTGAGCTGCTTCAGTCAATGTGTTGATACCTTTCTTTAATGCTGTTTTTGCCTGCTGTTCTGCAGTGTTTGTCATTAATGCAGGAAGTGTTAATGTGGCTACAACACCGATGATGGCCAAAGTAATCAATACTTCTGCAAGAGTAAAACCTGTCTTCTTCATCATAATATTCCTTTCTCTTCTTATATTATTTTTTTAATTAACTACATCTACTATATTTATTTTAACAAACTAACCAATCTGTGTCAATAATATTTTAATAAAATAAATATTGGTAATATTTTATACTATCATTTCAAACCTGTCTGCTCTGGTTTTTATTAATGAAACTGCGGCTTGAGAATTCAAGAAGTTCAAAGCTCCCATAAAACTCTGTTTGCTGCTTAATGTATTTCTTGCTTCAAGCATGTTATTGTTTATAACGGCTGTTGATATTTGTTCATTAATTTTTGCTTGTTTTAAAGCAGGTTCTTTAACCGGAAAACCTATACTATTATCTTGTGCTTTAGCTTCAGGCTCTTTAGCTTCCTGCTGTACAGGGCTGGATTCTACGATGCGTGAAAACGGGTTATTGCTGCTTACAAATGAATCTCTTGCAATATCCATTATGTCAGAGTGCACATCTTCATTCATTGACTGAGCGCGTTCGCGGACACGCTTGAATATCATTTCTTTTAATGCATCTGCTTCATTTTTGTTTACAATTGAATTAAATTTATAAGTCATAGTCTGCCTCTATATATTTTAAAACAGAATTGTAAAGAAAATTGACAATTTAGTATATAAAAAAGATATAATTGTTACATAAGTTTACATTTCGAAAAACTTTGTAATTTCTTTGGTATTACAGCCTTAGAGCGCAAAATTGATGTATATAGTTTTTAGAATAATCATTATTATTATTTGAAATTTTCTGGATTTTAGTGTACAATGAAATTGCTATTTATATTTCGGCTAGTGTAAAATCTTAACAGGAAGGATATTTAACCGACCTGTTTTCTTTTGTTTATTATTCTAATTCATCCCCTGTAAGGTAATTTAAAATTCAGCCTATTTTTTTATAATGTCATCAGAAGGAGCCTGTATGGCAAAATCTACGTATAAAAAAAGGGATATAAATACGCTTGCTGTGTTGGCTCAAAAAGGTGATGTAAAGGCATTGGAGGAGCTGATTAAACGTGTTCAGAAAAATATTTTTACTATGTTCAGCTATCTGACGGATAAAAGACAGGATATTGCAGATTTAACCCAGGAAGCGCTTTTAAAAATGGCCAGAGGGATTCCTAATTTAAAGGATACAAAGAATTTTAGGGCTTGGCTTAATCAGATTGTTACAAATATTTTTTATGATTACATAAAAAAGCATGCCAAAGATAAGAGTATTGAGCTTGATAATGATAAGCTTCTTGAGATTAAGGATAAAATAGGGTGTGAACCCGGTGAGAGGTGTCTTTTTTCAGAGATGGAAAAATTAATCAGGGCGGCTGTAATTAGTTTGCCGGATAATCTTAGGATTGTTATTGTTCTTAGAGAATATGAGGGATTAAGTTATGAAGATATTTCTAAGATTACAAATACAACGCTCGGCACTGTAAAATCACGAATTTCAAGGGCAAGGCTTAAGCTTCAGCAAGAGTTAAAGGAGTTTATTTAATTATAAGAAAGGGAATTTATTATGGAAATAACATGTGCGCAGATGGATGTTTTAATCTCGTTTTATATAGAAGGTGATTTAAGCAGGGCTTTGAAAGTAAAGGTTGAAGAACATTTAAAGCAATGTCCGGCTTGCAGAGCAAAATTTGATATAATAAAAACCATGCTTAATGATTTAAGGAGTTCCTTAGATGAAAAAGAGGAGGAGGTCTTTTCTGCCAGTTCAAATAGCCAGTATAGAGTTTTTCAGAATAATTTATCTGCCTATGTTGATAATGAGCTTCCGCCGGAGGAAAATATCAAAATAAAAAAATATACTATTAATAATAAAAAAGCCAGAAAGGAGCTTGAGGATACTTATAATATAAGAAAACTTATGAACGATTCGTTTCATAAAACCAGAGATGAGGCAAGGCAGGATTTTTCAAGAAATGTTTTAAAACAGCTTAATCTTAATGAGGAAGAATCGCTTGCATTTAATCCTTTTTTGAAAGTAGGTATTGCTTTTGTTATGACTGTTTTGGTACTTTCGGCTATTATAGTTTTTTCACTGACACTTTAAATTAAATAAATAAAAAAAACAAGGGCATAACGCCCTTGTTTTATTTTGTAAATTCAATTTCATCATCTTTTGTATCTATTTTTATATGGTCTCCGTCAATAAATTTCTGACTCAAAAGAAGCTTAGACAACGGGTTTTCTACCATCTGCATTATTACTCTCTTTAATGGTCTTGCACCATATACAGGATTAAATCCGCGTCTTGCAAGGAGTTCTTTTGCATCATCTGTAATCTCGAATGTAATATTCTTATCAGCAAGCAATTTTCTCAAATGTTCCATCTGAATATCTACAATTGCAGATAATTGCTGCATAGTAAGAGCTCTAAAGAATATGGTTTCATCAACTCTGTTCAAGAATTCCGGTTTAAACCGTTCTCTCATTACTGCCATGACTTTTTCTTTTGTTTCTTCAAAGTTAGCGCTTGCATTATTCAAAGATGCTTCAAGGATAATGTCGCTTCCGATATTACTTGTCATAATAATTACAGTATTCTTGAAGTCGATAGTTCTTCCCTTAGAATCTGTTAAACGTCCATCATCAAATATCTGAAGCATTAAATTGAATACATCAGGGTGAGCCTTTTCGATTTCATCAAAAAGAACTACAGAATATGGTTTGCGTCTAACTGCTTCTGTAAGCTGGCCGCCTTCTTCGTAGCCGACATATCCCGGAGGTGCCCCGACGAGTCTTGCAACGTTATGTTTTTCCATATATTCTGACATATCAATTCTTATCAGAGCATCTTCATCATTGAATAAGAATTCTGCCAGTGTTTTAGCAAGTTCTGTCTTACCAACACCTGTTGGCCCTAAGAATATGAATGTACCAATAGGACGTTTAGGGTCTTTTAATCCTGAACGTGCACGACGTATTGCATCTGATACGGTTTCAACTGCTTCATCTTGCCCGACAAGACGTTTATGCAGAACATCTTCCATTCGAAGAAGTTTTTGCATTTCACTTTCCATAAGCCTGTTTACAGGAATTCCTGTCCATTTGCTTACAATTTCAGCTATATCATCGCCGTCAATTTCTTCTTTAAGAAGCTGGTTTTCACCTTTTTCTTTACCTTGAATTGACTGCAATTTCTTTTCAAGCTCCATTAATTTGCCATACTTAAGTTCTGCTGCTGTCTGCAAATCAGTGTTGCGTTCAGCTTCCGCAATCTTTGTTTTTACCTGATCAATTTCATCTTTGATTGCAGCTTCACCGGTAATAGAGCTTTTTTCAACTTCCCATTGAGCTTTTAGTTTAGAAATCTTACTTTCCAAATCATCTATTTCGGAAGTTAATTTATCAATCTTTGCAATACATTCCGGCGAAGTTTCCTTTTTCAGAGCTTCTCTTTCGATTTCAAGCTGGATTTTCTGTCTCATCATGACATCAATTTCTTCCGGCATGGAATCAATTTCAATACGCAGAGCAGAAGCTGCTTCATCAATTAAGTCGATTGCCTTATCCGGCAAAAACCTGTCTGTAATATACCTATCAGATAATTGAGCTGCTGCAATAAGAGCGCTGTCTAAGATACGAACTCCATGGTGAACTTCGTATTTTTCTGTCAATTCTCTAAGAATAGAAATAGTATCCTCAACAGACGGTTCATCAACCATAACCGGCTGGAAACGTCGTTCAAGAGCAGGGTCTTTTTCTATATACTTTCTGTATTCATTAATTGTAGTCGCACCGATTGTTCTTAATTCACCTCTTGCAAGCATCGGTTTCAAAAGGTTTCCGGCGTCCATTGAACCTTCTGTTGCGCCGGCGCCTACAACGGTATGAAGTTCGTCAATAAACATAACGATTTCGCCGTTAGATTCCTGAACCTCTTTTAATACTGCTTTTAGACGTTCTTCAAATTCTCCCCGGAATTTAGCACCTGCTACAAGTGCACCTAAATCCAGAGAGATAAGTTTAACATTCTTCAAGCTTTCAGGAACATCGCCTCTTATAATTCTTTGTGCCAAACCCTCTACAATAGCGGTTTTACCAACACCGGGTTCACCTATCAGTACAGGGTTGTTTTTTGTTCTTCTGTTTAAGACCTGTATAATACGCCGAACTTCTTCGTCACGGCCTATAACTGGGTCTAATTTACCTTTTCTTGCTTTTTCCGTAAGGTCAGTTGAATATTTTTCAAGCGCCTTAAAATTTTCTTCTGCGTTTTTATTATCCACTTTTTGATTACCTCTTATCTTTCTCATTGCGTTCAAAATTGAGTTTGTATCAACACCGTTTCGCTTCAATAAGTCTTTAATAAACGAACCCTCTAATTTTGTCATCGCAATTAATATACATTCAATTCCGACAAAATCATCTTTCAGGGTTTCAGCTTCTTTAGAAGCCATTTCTAATATAGTATTTGTATCTCTTGATAAAAATACCTGCTGGGAACCTGAAGGTTCTGATAATGTCGGATATTCTTTGATTCTGGCAACAACTGCATTGATAAAGTTTTGGTTCAAGAGTTTCAGCTCTTCTAAATAATCTTTAGAGATTCCTTTGTCCTCAATCATCGCCATAACAATATGTTCCGGCTGCACTTCGGAATTCTTGTAATAGTCTTTCTTGGCGTTTGCCGCAAAAATAATTTCCTGAGAATAGTTTGTAAATTTTTCAAAATCAATCATATCTTTAACTCCGCGCGGGGTACTGTCTTTTATATTTACCCCTATTTATATTTTAATGGTAATTTTGAAAAATCAAAAAAACTTAACGATTATTTAATTTTTTGGAGACTTTATTAAAAACTTCCTCAAAGCTTTCGACCGGCTCAAGGCGGTATCCGCAGTGTTCGGCCAAAGTTCCGCCCATTTTGAATAACTCTTCCTGCGGATACCGCCTGCAGATTCCGGGACGGGTTTTATGAATTGTACATTTGTTTGTGGTTTTATCTAATTTTGTACATTCAAAAACAAGCCCTGTTTCATCTTTGTCTATAACTTTTAAATAAGTATAAAAAGGGTGGAGCAGCTGGAGCTTTTTAAATTCCTCCTCTGTTTGAATAACGTTTTTATGTTTAACATAAATTTTCTGGCAGCATCTTCCGCAGCCCAGACAGGAGCCTGTACGGTAATATTTCTTTCTTAGTATGTAGAGGTAAAAAAATTTTTTTAGTTTTTTAAACATTCATAACCCGTGCTTTTGCATATTTATACTCTGCAGAATTTTCATTAGTAAACAGCATTACTTTTGAAAAATATTTGTTTGAGTTTTTGTAATCTCCATCAGTATAAAACTCGCTTCCTTTTTCAATACAAGCTTTTACAATCCTCTCTTCAGGATAAAGAAAAGATTTTAATTTCTCAAGTCTCTTTTCAACATCTTCCTGCACCTGTTCTTTTAGAATCGTGCAGTTTTCATATTCTATAAGAGACATATGGTAATTATTGTCATCATAATATTTTTCAGCCCATTCTTTATGCCCCTGATAACTTAATGCGTCGAAAGACGAATCTAAATCTTTGACCATCTGGAGTGTTCTTAAATATTCCTGCTGATTGTGTATGACAAGCGGCAAAAGCCTCCTCATAGCACAGTATGCTGCAGTATAGTCTCCAAGATTTATAAATACTGATGATAATTTCTGCAATACATCTAATGACTTGCTATCCAAGGCTAATGCCTGTTTAAGGTAAATCATTGCATGCATATTATCATTTTCTTCTAAATATAATTTCCCGAGCAGGTTGTTGATATCAAAACTTACCGGCATATTTTTTACCGCAAATTCCAGATATTTAATCGCCTGCTTATTATTTTTCATAGAAATTGAACGCTGTGCTTTCTGTAGAAATTCTTCAGCGATTTTGTCGCATTTATCAATACTGTTTTTTATTGCCATATATGCTCTGCCTTTGTCTTTGGCATATTTGAGGTATTTTTTGTAATAAAAAATAGATTGGAATTTCATATTTTTAGAAAAATAAGATGTTGCAAGATTCAGACATACAGACTCATCGTCGGGTTTGTATGCATAAGCTGATGCCCAATTTTCTATTGCGTTTCGTAAATCTTCGCGTTTATAATAAATATTTCCTAGATATAAATAAGATGGGTTCTTGAGGCTTTCGAGCCCGATGGATTTTTTGAAATATTCTTCAGCCGGAAGTATATCATTCAATTTGTAATAGCATCTTCCGATTTCGTAATATAGTTTATAAGAGATACTTGTATTAAGCATCGTCAAATAAAGCTTGAGTGCAGACGCATAATCTCCTTTTACATAATGATTCTTTGCCGCTTCCAGCTTTTTATTTTCTATATCCGAGTTGTCAACAATATAATAATCCGACGATGCCATAGCCCAATTCTAACATATTTAGAGCTCTAAATCATCCCATAATTTAGAATTTGTTACAAGCTCTTTTAAAACATCGTCTTCATAAACGTCAACAACGCCGTCATTAAACAATTCTTTCATCTTTTCCAAATGCGAATTATCCTCAGAATCGCTCATTGCTATTTTGTTAAATTTGTTAATATCTAAATCTTTCTGGAATAATTCCATTGCATTTGAAGATATTTCAGTCTTATCTACATAAGGATTCGTGCTATATCCGCTTTTTTGAAGATTAGCTCTTATAGCATTCAGGTTAATAACGTTTGACGCATTACCCAAATGTGAATTATATGTATTATTATCATTGATGTTGTTGAACATGAGACCCTAATCTCCCCGATTATTTTCTTTTCATTATTATACATTTTTCTCCTCTTGTTATCAACTGTTTAGAGGATTTTTTTCTAATCATTATGATTATTTGTAAAACTTAATTCCCTGATAAGAATTTCTTGTCTCAAATTCTCTGTCAATTTTATTCAGGCAATCTAATTTTTTGCCAATCCATCTCGGAGCTACAAGTTCTGTTCTGAGTCCGTTTCCTGCAAGACGGTGTATTGTTGTTTGAGGTGGTAAGTATTCTAAGAAATCACAGACAGTTTTTACATACTCATCTTCTGTCATAAATTCAATTTCGCCAGCTCTGTACATCTCGGCAATTTTAGTTCCTTCAAGAGCACATAGCATATGAATTTTTACTCCTTCAGGTTCAAGCTTTGAGATAGTCTTTGCAGTTTCCATCATCTCGTCATAAGTTTCAAAGAGGTTAAGAATAACATGAAGGCAGATATTTATTCCTTTATTTTTTGTCTTTTCGTAAGCTTCCAGAAAACATTTATAATCATGCCCGCGGTTTATTTTCAATAATGTTTTATCATGAACCGACTGCAGGCCGTATTCAATCCAGGTATAATAATCAGGAGCAAAAGACGAAATAAGCTTTAGTTTTTCATCGTCAATACAGTCCGGCCTTGTACCGATTGAAATTCCTACTATGTCAGGATGGTTTAAGGCAGCTTTATAGATTGTCTCCAGTTCTTTTACAGGCTTATATGTGTTAGAAAAAGCCTGAAAGTATGACATAAACTTTTGCGCTTTAAATCTGTTTTTTAATGTTTCAGCACCGGTTCTAACCTGTTCTTCAACGCTCAATTTGTTAGAATGTGCCTGAGAAAAGCTTCCCCCGTCATCACAGAATATACATCCGCAATTTGAAATTGTTCCGTCTCGATTAGGGCAGGAAAAACCTGCATCTATAGTAATTTTATAGACCTTTGCTCCGAATTTGTCTTTTAAATATTTGCTAAATTGGTTATATCTTTTTTCTTCCATTTATAAACTAATTAAATACCATGTTACAAGTGTTAGATAAACAGCCAGTCCGATAACATCGATAGTTGTAGCAATCACCGGCCCGGAAGCCACAGCAGGGTCTATTTTTATTTTTTTTAATATTAACGGAGTACAAGTTCCAATCATTGTTGCAATAGTCATATTCAAAGTCATTGCAACGCCGACAATTAATCCCAACTCAAGATTATGCTGCCATCCCCATGTAACGAATGTTACAAGCAGGCCAAAAATGACACCGATACTTAATCCGGTAATAGTTTCTTTCATTATATGATGCCATCCGGAGCTAAGAGAAATTTGTCCGGTAGACATACCGCGAACCATAATAGTAATACTTTGTGTTCCGATATTACCGCCTAACCCTGCTAATAACGGCATAAACGCAGCAATTATAGGTAAAGCTGTAAAAGATTTGTCAAATTTGTTCGTTACTGTAACAGCAATAAATTCTCCAATTAATGTGATAAAAAGCCATGGTATTCTAGCTTTAATTGAATGCGCAAGGCTTCCTGTAAGCAAATCATCATCTTCATCACCTAAATCAGTAACGATACCGGATGATGTTAAAATCTCATCAGTTGTTTCTTCTTCAACAATATCCTGCACGTCATCCCATGTAACAATCCCTTTTAGGTGGTTGTACAAATCAACTACAGGCAGGGCATTAAATTGGTATTTCATAAAAATGTCGGCAATATGCCCCTGATAATCATCAACATGAACTTTTACAATATCTTTTGACATAATATCTGAGATATTTAAGTCTGTCGGAGCGGTAATTAAATCTCTTAAAGACGCAACGCCTACAAGATGATTGTTTTTATCTACAACATAGACATAATAAAGTTCCATATTCTCTTTTTCAGCTTTGATTCTGATTGTTTCTAAAGCTTCTTTTACCGTCATGTTGTCATACACAGTCAGAACAAGCGGCGTCATTATACCACCGGCCGTATCCTCGTTATAAGTCAAAAGCTCTCTGATTTCAGATGAAAATTTTTGCGGCAGCTGATCCAGATAAGCCTGTGATTCATCTTCTTCCATATCACCTAAAACGTCAGCTGCTTCGTCATGCGGGAGTTTTGAAATTAATCTTGATGCAAGCTCTGTATCAATATCTCCAAGAATTTCAACTTGAAGCTGCGGAGGTAAGTACTCAATTACATCGGCAGCTTTTTCTTCATCAACCAGCGTGATACACTTAAGCCTCTCTTCAGGCTTAAGCTGCTGAAAAATATCCGCTAAATCGGCGGAATGATAACTGTTTAGTTCATCCCGAAGCTGCTGTTCAGCATCAGAGTCAATGAGTTCTTGTATCCTGTCTATTGTATTTTCAATATTAGTCATGTTTATCTATAGTTTGTAAATTGTAGCGGATAATCATACTTATCCTCATTTTTTCTCAAAATTTGTATAACTTCTTGCAAATCATCCTTGCTTTTTCCGGTAACCCTTACTTGCTCGCCTTGAATAGAAGCCTGAACTTTAAGTTTAGAATCTTTAATATCAGCAACTATTTTTTTAGCAAGCTCTTGAGTCAGTCCTTTTCTAAGATTAATAACCTGTCTAACGTTTCCGCCAAGTGCATTTTCCATATTCTGCGGATCTAAAATCTTAATGCTTAATCCTCTTTTAACCAGTTTCGACTGTAAAATATCATAGATATTTTTAAGCTTCATTTCATCGTTAGTAGTGATTGTAATAGCTTTATCAGCCTCTAAATCAATATTAGAATTAGAGTTTTTTAAATCGAATCTGGACGTCAAATCTCTTTTAACCTGGTCAACAGCATTAACCAGCTCCTGTCTGTCAAATTCTGAAACAACATCAAAACTGCAATCTTTAGCCATAATGAACTCCTAAAATTAAATTATTCATATTAATAATACCATGAATAATAATAAAGAGTAATTATCCTGCAATTTTATTCAAAAGTCTTGTAAAGAATGATTGTTTGATGCTTTGTTTTGCGACAGGCGTGACAGGTTTCGGAAATTCTTGCCAGTATGGCTGAACTCTAAAATCATTTTCATTTCCATATCTTGCTTTAAAATACTGATGCATATTCGAAGCACCCATCATCGGATAGCTGTACATACCATAATTAAACATAATCTAACACCTTTTATTTACTACACTATATATATAAAGAAAAAAGGTCTGTATAAATTGCCTAAATGTAACGATTTGTAACGATTTTCTTAAAAACCCTAAAGTTTGCAAAAAAAATGCCGTTATATATATTACAAAGAAAAGAATGAAAAAGGAGTAGAAAAATGACAGACGGAATCGGCAGACTTTCAGGATATGGTAATTATGGCGTAGGCGGTTATGTTCCGCAGAGAAGAAATGGTGAAATTTCAAAAGAATCTCAATCTCAGGCGCAGCCTCAGACAAATAATTATGAAGAAACTCAAGTAGATCCTTCAAAGGTAATGGAATTTTTATCAAGCAATAATTTCTTTGTAGCCTCTCCTGCAGCTGCAGAAGTTGGAGAAGTTGATAATGCAACCCAAGATAGAGTTGCCGGCTATATGGAACAGTTTGAAATGATATATGGAGTTGTTCAAGAGGAATTTGGCGAAGAACTTGCTCCTGCAGTGATGGATATCGTAATGGATCGTTTGATGGGTATGGCTGAATAAATAAAACTTTTTTCTTTTTCTTTTCTACATATGTATAAAAAGGCTAATTTCAAATAATTAGTCTTTTTTTTTGTTTTTTTTTTTTTTTTTTTTTTTTTTTTTTAAGAATTTTAAAAATAATTTAAAAAAAGGTGTTGACATTTAAAATTGATGTCATATGATAAGAGATGTCGGTTGAGATAACCGGTGTTGATGAGGCGTAAGTTACGCAGCTGGAGGAAAATATAAGTAGTCCAGTCATCTTCACAAAATAGAGCCTTAAATTTTATTATAAATAGCAAAAAATATAAAAGGCAAATAATCTGTTTTGTACCTTGACAACAGAATAGCTGAAGACGAAAAAACTTGTTAATTCGCAAGTGAGACGGACAAATAAAAATGAAGTTCGAGCGTATGCGTAGCCGGTGTGAGCCGGAGTCGTGTTGCGAGAGCAATACGAGCAGGGCGAAACACTACGGCATCGTATATAATGGACATAACTTTTCTGACAATGGAGAGTTTGATCCTGGCTCAGGACGAACGCTGGCGGCGTGCTTCATACATGCAAGTCGAACGAGAATTGATAGCTTGCTATCAAGGACAGTGGCGGACGGGTGAGTAATGTGTAGAGAATCTGCCCTAGAGCGGGGGACAACGGAGGGAAACTTCTGCTAATACCCCATATGAGCGTACTTGAGATAGTATTCTTGAAAACTCCGGTGCTCTAGGATGAGTCTGCATCTGATTAGCTAGTTGGTGGTGTAATGGACTACCAAGGCGACGATCAGTAGCTGGTTTGAGAGGATGATCAGCCACAATGGGACTGAGACACGGCCCATACTCCTACGGGAGG
>CALUSZ010000166.1 GCA_944323495.1 Candidatus Gastranaerophilales bacterium | reverse complement strand
TGTGTATTTTCTGCGCTTTGTTACTGTGAATTTGCGACAATGATTCCGGTTGCTGGCGGAGCGTATACTTATACATTTGCTACATTAGGAGAATTCGCGGCGTGGATTGTCGGCTGGGTTGTGATGTTAGAATATGCTATCGGATTTATTGCTGTAGCTTGCGCCTGGACAAATCACTTTTTACAGTTTATGAAAGGTTTTTCCGCTGTACTTCCTGCCTGGATTGTAAACCCTCCTATATGGCTTGTAAATGATTGCCGTTCAGCGGTTCATTATTGTAATACGCACGGGCTTGACGCCGGGAGTGCAATTCCGCATATATTCGGGATACCAGTATCTCTTAATCTCCCTGCAATAATTATGATTGCGCTTATTACGGCAATTTTGGTTAAAGGAACTAAAGATTCTGCTAAGATGGCAGGAATTATGGTTGCGGTTAAATTGGGCGTAATTGCTCTATTTGTGCTTGCCGGTTTATTTTATATCAAGCCTGAAAACTGGACTCCTTTCGCTCCTAACGGATTTGAAGGAATATTTATGGGCGCGTTTATTATATTTTTCGCCTATATTGGTTTTGATGCTTTAGCAACAGCGGCTGAAGAGTGCAAAAACCCGCAAAAAGATTTGCCGATAGGTATTTTAGGCTCATTAATTGTTACAACTGTAGTTTATGTACTTGTAGCACTTGTACTTACAGGTATGCAGCCGACAAGCGGAGTGGCAATTCCTGATGGGTTATTTAAAGCGCCTATGGCTTATGCTATGACAGTTGTTCATCAAAACTGGGTTGCAGGTTTGATTTCAGTAGGTTCGCTTGCAGGATTAACTTCTGTTTTACTTGTTATGCATATGGCTGCAACAAGAGTTCTTTTTGCAATGAGCAGAGATAACTTTTTACCGCATATATTCTTAAAAATTCACCCGAAATTTAATACTCCGCATGTTTTAACAATAACAGTCGGAGCTGTAGGAATTTTAGGAACGCTTATATTGGATTTGAATGTTGCGGCATCACTTTGTAACTTTGGAACATTTACATCGTTTATAATTGTATGTGTTGCAATATTAATTCTTAGAAAAACACAGCCTGACAGAGAAAGACCGTTTAAGGTTCCCTTCTGTCCGTGGTTTCCTATTCTTGGAATCGTATGCTGCGGAGGCTTGATGGTATTTTCTATGCTTGTAGCAAAAGGTGATTCAGCTGTATTATCTACAGAGTTGTTTGTTGTGTGGGTAATTATGGGAGCCTTGATATACGCAAGCTACGGCTACAAAAAGAACAGAAAAGCTGAAGAAGTATTAATTGAAAATAAAGAAATAACAGAGAAAGATGAAATTACAGCCGGTATTAAATAACTTATTACAGCGAAAAACACCGCAGGAATTTATTGAGGACGGAACAAATTCAGGTTTGAAGAAAACGCTCAATGTATTTGACCTGATTGTTCTTGGAATAGGTGCGGTTGTCGGAACCGGTATTTTTACAATTATCGGAAGCGCTATTGCTGGAACGTCTGAAGGCCCGGGAGCCGGTTCGGCCATTGTTATTTCTATGGTTCTTGCTGCTATTGCAAGTGTATTTTCGGCTCTTTCGTATTCAGAAATCGCGGCTATGATTCCGGTTGCAGGAAGTGCTTATACTTATACTTATGCAACAATGGGCGAATTTATGGCGTGGATGGTCGGTTGGATTTTGATGCTGGAGTACGCTATCAGTAATATTACGGTAGCAAGCGCCTGGACAGGATATTTTGTTCAGTTTATGAAAGGTTTCCAGCATATTTTACCGTCCTGGATTGTTAATTGTCCTTTGTGGCTTAGAAACGATTACAGAACAATTTATGAAATGTGCGGTAGATACGGCTGGAATCCTCATGACAAAATGCCTTTTATAGGAGGTATTCCTGTTGCAATAAATATTCCGGCTATTGCGATTGTCTTTATTTTAACGGTTTTATTAATAAAAGGGGTAAAAGAATCTACAAAAGTTGCGGCTATAATGGTTGGGGTTAATATGTTTATAATCCTGTCATTTATTGTTGCAGGCTCTTTTTATGTTAAGCCCGAAAACTGGACTCCTTTTGCACCTAACGGTTTTGAAGGAATTTTAACCGGAGCTTTTGTAATATTTTTTGCTTATATTGGTTTTGATGCAATATCAACTGCTGCGGAGGAAACAAAAAATCCGCAGAGAGATTTACCTATTGCAATTATGGGAACATTATTTATTTGTACGGTTTTATATATTCTTGCAGCGCTTGTTTTAACCGGAGTTGTTCCTCTAAATGCAATTGATACGCAGGCTCCTTTAGCACACGCTATGAGATTTATTGGAAAAGACTGGTTTGCGGGATTAATTTCCGTTGGAGCATTGTGTGCACTAACATCTGTTCTTCTTATCTATCAGCTCGGTGCTACAAGAATTCTGTTTGCAATGAGCAGAGACGGGTTTTTACCTAAATCTCTCAATAAAATTCATAAAAAATTCAAAACTCCGCATATATTAACCTGGATTGCCGGAATTATAGTTATGGTATGCGCCTTGTTTATGGATTTGAACACGTCAGCAGAACTCTGTAATTTCGGTGTGTTTACTTCATTTATAATAATCTGTATTGCGGTTCTTATTTTGAGAAAAACTGAACCTGACAGGGCGCGTCCGTTTAAGGTTCCCTTTTGCCCGTGGTTTCCGATTTTGGGGATTTTAACAAGCCTCGGGCTTATGTACTGCAAATTCGGTCACAAATCCACCTCTGCTCTATATTTTGGAGTATGGCTTTTAATCGGCCTTGCAATCTATGCCGGCTACAGCTACAAAGCCAAACGTGCCGAAGAATAGGGGGGTAAAATTAGGGGTAAATCAAAAAATAGTAGGTCAGGCACTGCCTGACATTAACTTTAATACATTATAAATCTCTATTAGTTGGGTTTCACCCAACCTACAATTGCTGATAAATAAAGAGTTTTATGTTATAATTGTACAAAAGAGGTAAGTATGAAGAAATTTCTAATAGTTATATTTGTAATAACATTCTTTCCAACAGTATCATTTGCTATAGGAACAAAAGATACTATGCAGAGAATTATGGATAGTTGGATTGGCGAAAATTTAGAAACTGTTATTGACCACTGGGGCTATACTACAAAAAAAAAAACAATTGCTGGGAAAAAACTGTATTATTGGATAAACAGTTCTTATAATGTTTCAGGCAATCAGTATGTAGTTTATGGTGGAGAGTCAATCTGCAATAGAATATTAGAGGTTGATAAAAACAATAATGTTATAAAATGGCAATGGGAAGGTAATAGCTGTCCTGCAACATACATCACTGGTAAAAAGTTTGTAAATCCTAACAACAACCCTTGGCGAAAGAAGGATGTAAAATAATATCCATAGGTGGTACATTATATGAAGAATATTCTAAAGAATTTCTTAGCAAGTGGGATGTGGCAAATCTTAGATTTATCGCATCAAAAATTATTTATTTGTTGGGTTTTACTCAACCTACGAACTTTAATACTACAAGGTCTAAAAATACTTTTCTACAGCAAACTTAAATTGCTCTACAAAAATACGTTTGAAATATTCTAAACTATTATTTTCATAAAATATAATGACAGCTTTTTTGTAATCTGTATCTTTTACACTTCTATATGATAGAGGGCAATAGCCGTATGAATACATAATTGCATTTGCTAATATTCTGCCCGTACGTTTATTCCCGTCTTCAAAAGGTTGTATATACGAAATCATTATAACCGCAATCAATGCCTTTTCTATTATACTTTTTGTTTTATTTATAAGTTCAACAAGTTTTTCCATTGCTTCTCTTATCTGGTGTTGATTTGTAAGCGGTTTATAATTCGTACCCACAATTCCGACAGGCGAAGTTCTCATTCCTCTTGGAATATCCATATCATCTGTTAAGATTTCATGCAGTTCTTCAATTTTTCTTAGTGTCAAATCTTGAAAATATGTTTGATTTTCAAAAATATATTCTAAAGCTTTTTTATGGTTTAAAATCATAACAGCTTCTTCTCTTTTATGTCCATCAGCTTGGATATTGTTCTTTATCAAAACTTCGGTATCAAGAAGTGAATACGTATTCCCCTCAATTTGTGAGGATTTCCAGCTTAATTCTATTAATAATCTTTCAAATTCTTTTTTCAGTGCTATTGGAGATAGATTATCGATTTTTTCTCTATATATTTGATTTGTCTGTTCTAAATCGGCTAATTCATTAGAAGAAAAAATGCTGTGCAAATTATCAAAAACTCCGAAGTTAAACTGTTCATACTTAATGTTTCTATCATCAGGGTTTTGACTAAAATATTCTTCTACGTTATACGGTCTTAAAATCTCATTTTTAATAAGGCTAAGATAGGTAACACTTCTGGCTTTACCTGTTTTATCAATAAGCTTATTTTTATACAACAAATCTAAATCACGAATTATTGTGACTTTTGATACATTATCATATGCTTGATTAATAAATTCTTCTATTTCAAAGCGCATAGCACTTTGTTTATTATTAATAAATTCTAAAATTTTATTTTGTCTTTTGTTTAGTGCCATTTTAACAATTCAATTATCGTATCATTTTAATACTATTATCGTATCATATTGATACGATAAGTTCAATATATATGCTTATTAATTTTATTTATTGTCGGATGAAAAATAGAGCAGATACAGTATGATTTTGCTTTAAAAAGTGTTATAATGCTAAGTATGAGAATTGTTACTCCCAAAGAATTAAGCAGTTATAAAGTTTTGCCGTTTGATTTATATACAGAAAACAAAGGTAAAATTTTTGAAGCCGGTGAGGTCTTAACCCCTGGTAAACTTATAATGCTTAAAAACTATGTAAAGATTTATACTGAAGAATTTAATAGTGATGAAGCAGGGAGTCAAGATAATAATCAAGCAGCCGAAGAAAAATTACCTTCTCAAGTGATGAATTTTTCATACGAAGGTCTTGATCCTACTGATTTTGAAACTGTAATTAATAAAGATGCATATGTAAAAATGGAAACACAGGTAAGGATTAAATATTTTTACAAACGGATTTTAGATTTGTTAATTCAGGGGTATTATGAGGAAGGGCTGTTAAAATTAAGCACTCTAATCGGTATTTTAAAAACAGAAGTATATAAACAGGTTCACAGATCCAGTAAGGGGTCAAAAATAAGGTTTTTAGGCGAGTATGAGCTTTGCCATCCTCTCAATGTTGCCGTAATATCAGGGCTTATTGCGCAAAAACTTGAATTCTCAAGTATGTCGGTTGATCAGGTTATACTGGCCGGTCTTTTACATGATATAGGTAAATTAAAAATTAATCTTGTTGATTCTCAAGCCCTGTTAACAATGAATGAAGATGAGGTGAAAGAGCATACTATTCTAGGATATAAGATGATTAAAGAAGAATTTGAGCTCTCGGAAGAAATCGCAAAGGTTGCACTTGAACACCATGAAAATAATGACGGCTCCGGTTATCCCAAGGGGCTTTCAAGCGATTACATTTCAGAATACAGCCAGATAATAAATGTGGCTAATTATTATGACAATTTAGCCTTTAACAGAACCCATACACTTATTATGAACAATAAAGAAGCGTTAAGAACAATGCTTGAAGTCGGAACTAAACGCTTTTCAGCCAAAATGCTTTATACATTTATTCATATGTTTAACTACGACGATTCAAAAGACTTCAATGATATGGTAGTCTAGCTAATTGCAAAAAATCATTGCATTTGGCATCCTGTATTTGTATTACAAATATAGGATTTAGTAGATATGGATAGATTAAAAGAATTCAAAAAAATTATGGACAAAAGTGAGACTGATAAAGTCATTCTAATCACAAACCATTACCAGATAACCGGCTATGTCTATGATTGCGAGGAGTGCAACAAAGATAATTACATTAATCTTACGAATGCCTCATTGTGTCTTTTAAACGACAGCTATTCTGAAGAATGTGACAGATATACAAGCTCAAGTTATGATTGGCTTCACATTAATCTCGATAAAATAGTAGCTTTTAGTTTCATAAAATAAAAAGTAAAGCCGGATTTTTTAAAAAATCCGGCAAGTATCCCTATATTACTTAATCGTAGTTTACTTAATCGTAAATTATACTCCTGGGGGTAAATATTTAATTAGTTAAATATTACCCGTTATTTATTATCTTATGACAGTGAAAAATTTGAACTCAGCAGGCATCAATTTCCCAAAAGAAAGAGAATTTGTTGCAGCTACAAATTTTTCTTCCATATAATCAGTACCGTCAAACCTGAATTCAGAAACGATTGAATAGTCGCAGGAGAGCTCTATTGTTTTATCGAAAACTTCCCTTCCTTCTCTCACCTCAACCGTTCCATCTTCAAGACAGAATTTTTCAGTTGGAGACTGATAGTTAGCAACAACAAGGATAGAGTTTTTTAATCCCTCTTTCTGAATCTGCCAGACTACAAACCCGTCATCATCCTGTCTTATGATATGCGCTTCACCGTCAGTGATTACAGAATTATTTTTTACAAATCTGTCAATAGCGTCAAATTTTGCAAAGAAATCATAGTCTTTTTCTCTCTTCATAGAGACTTCATTTCCGATTACGTATTCCATACCGGTTTTTGTAAAAGACTCGTCTCCGTCAATATACATAACAGGTCTTTGTGCGTAGCGTCCGCCGGGGAGGAATTTATACTTGAACCATTTAAACAAAGCTCCCTGCTCTCCTAATTGACCCGGATATCTGTCAATTGCTTCAAACTCGCCATCCTGATTATTATAAGTTTTTAATATAGAAAGCGGGGTTGAAGCTTTGGAAGCTGTATTATAATTAGCCAGAGTCAGATTATCCTCAGCAATTGCACCGGGAGTCTTGTAGCTTTGAGAAACAATATCATTTCCCCAGAGAACATCAAAATGCATATCTTCGTGATACTCCTTGAAATAATTATCCCAGAGCATATATTCTGCTAATGTTGCAAAGTAAGGAATTTTTTCTTTCATTGCAGAATTAAGCATTCCAAGAACTTTTCTTGGTGCACGATAGCTTATAGGAGTTCCATCCTGTTCCGAAACCTCATCAACAATATGGTCGATATGGTCAACTCTAAATCCGTCAAAATTGAATTTTTCCTGAAGATCTTTCATATAATCAATAAAGAATTTTATTACATCGTTATTGTATTTACCATTTTCTAGACATACAAAGTAATACGGTGTCTGGCAGTCAAGATTAGCGAACTTAGTTACATCTTCGCCGTCAAATTTGTAATGTTTGAATGTTGGGAAAGATGCTCCTGTGCTCATTCTATCAAAAACCGGAATTCCGGCAGAGCACCAGGCTCCTCCGGGAGCAGGCCACATACCTTCATTCATTAAAGCCTGAATAATTTCATTCTGGTTTGTAATCTCTTCTTCAGAGAGTTTTTTTCCTTGCATGTTACCTGCAACTTTATTGATTATTAATTTTGCTTTTCTATGAAGTTTATCTTGAATGCTCTTTTCCAGCATTGAATTAGATAAGAAAATTTTTGTTTCTTTTAATAATTCGTCCAGCTCATCGAAAATCTTCTGGTAATGTTCAGACAAATCGCCGTAACTTTCACCCTTAATTGCTTTTTTATAAATTCCAGATACTATATTCAAATCATCACTTGAATATTTATCGGCAAGTTTGGTGATTTCAGTATCAACATTCTTTAATAATTCTTCAATTAAAGCAT
Organism: Candidatus Gastranaerophilales bacterium; assembly: GCA_944323495.1. The sequence goes on along the minus strand of CALUSZ010000166.1, from coordinate 2,260 downwards.
TTATGTCAAACCATCTTGCGCAATCAGGATTTGTTAAAACAATTTTAGAAAATCTTCCCGTCTGCGGCAGAATATCATAAATTACCGGATGACCTGCAAGCTGGGTCATTTCAATAAACATTCTGACCTGTCCGTCTGCATTCATACCTGTTTTTTCAGTAATATTTTTGTCTTCTAAATTCGGGCTTACACAGCTTGCAGTCGGGAGATAAGCACATCCAAAATCACGTGGATGGAATGGAATTAAATACATAGTTGTTGAGAAAATATTATTTTCTAAGTTTCCGGTTGGTAATATTAATAATTCTCTCATCCAATCCATGAATTTACCGCATTCAGCCCCGTTACCGAGCCCCGCGAGGTTCGTAAGCTTAATATCGTGTCCTTCCTTTTGAAGCCAGGAAGAATCTTTTACGTCATTTCTTGCAAGCACGCTTGTTTTTTCAAACTCAAACAGTCCGTCCTTAAATACTCCGTTTGCTTCCCATTTAGATTCCAGAGCAAATAAAACTTCCGCATCTGATAACTCTTCCAAAGCCTTTATTTGCGGATAAGGAAGATACCCGTATTTATTCATCAAAGATTTCAGATACTCTTTTCTTTCATTGCTGATATCTTCAAAAGAATACATCTCTTTTAATTTAGAATAAAAACTGTTTAAATTTTCGCAAGCATTGCCTGTCTCTTTTTTAAACAAAAAGTCTAACATATAGGGTTCTCCTTATCTAAATTTGTGATTGTTCGGATTCTGTATACAAGAATAATATCACGTATATATATTTTTTACAAACAAACAAGTATTGATTGTAAATTTTTGTAACAAAATGTTTTGAAAAACTAAAGTTTCAGAAAAAAATGCCGTAAATATAAACGTAAGAAATTTTTATGTAAGATAAGGAGTAACAAAAAATGACAGATGTAAACCCATTATTGAACAGCACACTAGCAGGGCAGATTGCCCAGAAGCTTGATGCTGCAGACGGAACAAAAGACGGAAAAATTGAAAAGAGTATTTGGGACGCGTTTGCCAAAGAGCACGGCGGCAAAACGATTAAGGAATCTATTGATGTTGAATCAGCAATGAATTCAATCACTACTTATGTGGTTAAAGGTGCGAAGTCGTCAGGTAAAGGTATTAATGATTTAGCTCAGGAATGGCTTAATAAAGACTATGCTCCAGCGACAGAATCAGGTACCGGAGCTGCAGAAGGTGCTTCTGCCGGGGATAAATCTGGAGAAGCCGGTGCTGCCCAAGGAGCAGCCGCAGCTGCAGAAGAAGAAAAAGCTCCAGCTGCAGAAGAAACAACTCCTGAAAATACAACAAATAGTGTACAAAAAGATTTTGACAGTGTAAAAGTAAATATATGGCGCAAACAACTATCTGAAATTACAAAAGCTCAAAAAGAAGCACAAGCTATTGTAAAAGAACTTAAAGCATTAGAACAAGAAGATAGAGCCGCAAAAGCTGGAAAGCCAGGCGCCAAAATGTTAAATAACCCACAGGGAAGGGATAAACTAATAAATATTTTAAAACGTATAAATAAAAATAATGTTGTTTATGTAGTCCATTCTTTCCCTCAAATAGCAACTATGATTGATGATATCGACCTTATGGGCGCGGGATTGGACCAAAATGATGTTTATAAATATGTATTAAAGCACCTTGTTAATAAAGCTAAGGAGCTAAAACTCCCGACAAAATATCACGGAGAATGTATGAAAATGTCTCTTGATGAGATGAAAAAAACAATAAAGGATTTGAAAACTAAAATCTTAGATGCAAATAACAGACAAGTTAGAGTAGTAAATCAATTTAATAAAGACCTTCCAAAGATTAGAAAGACCTTTGATGATGCAAACAGATTTCTTGCTGAGGTCGCCAACATGAACCCGAAACCGGCGATAGACTCCGGACATAATGAAGAAGGTGATTATGATTGGAAACAAGCAAACCTTCCTGATGGCAGATGGATCGAGGTTCAGTATGATAAAAATGGTGAGATAACCAGAATAATGATATCACATGATACAACTCCTAATAAAAATTCAGATGGTTCTACTTATGATGGAGCTGATGTTGAATATACCAAAGACAAAGCCAAGTATGATACGTACCAGAATAATAGCGCTTGGGAAGGTTCAATCACCTCAGGCTATGATTTTGAAAAGCTAAAAGCGGTTGCGAAAAAGATATTCGGATAAATTTAATCCCCGGCTGATTTATCAGCCGGGGATTTTTGTAACATCTGTAACAACACTG
>CALUSZ010000165.1 GCA_944323495.1 Candidatus Gastranaerophilales bacterium | reverse complement strand
ATTAAAAAAGGAGATAAAATCGCGGATATAAGCGGTCCTGCAAGATATATTTTGATGGGCGAAAGAACTGCTCTAAATTATGTTCAGAGAATGAGCGGAATTGCTACTGAAACCAATAAGTATCAGGCTGCTGTCGGCGAATATAGGGCAAAAATTGTTGATACAAGAAAGACGACGCCCGGATTTAGAGCTTTTGAAAAATATTCGGTTAAAATGGGCGGGGGAAGTTTGCACAGGTTTAATCTTTCAGATTGTGCAATGATAAAAGATAATCATATAAAATTTGCAGGCTCTCTTACAAAGGCCGTAGAAAAGCTCAAACAGCATATTTCGCACGCTCATAAGATAGAGGTTGAGTGCGATACCATAGAGCAGGTAAAAGAAGCTCTTAACTGCCGTGTTGATATTATAATGCTGGATAATATGACATTGGAGCAAATGAAAGAGTGTGTAAATTTGATTAATGGCAGAGCGGTTGTTGAGGCAAGTGGTAATGTCAATTTAAGCACGGTTCGTGATATTGCATCAACAGGAGTGGATATAATTTCTTCAAGCGCCATTGTTGCGAAAGCTCCAACTCTTGACCTGGGACTTGATATGTAATTATTTCTGAATCTCTGAGAGTTCTTTTTCAAGATCCTTTTGTTCGCGCTCAATCTTATCCTGTTCTCGGTTTAATTGGTTTATTTGTCTTTCAATACTTCTGGATTCATTGTCAAGTCTTTGTTCTTCATTCTTGATTTGTTGTTCTGTTCTGCTTTTGAATCTGGGTGCTACAGCAACACCATAAACAGGTAAAATTTTCATACACACTCCTTTTTAATAATATAAAACCCCTAAAAAAATAATTTGCGTTTTTATGATACACTAAATAAGTATATCATAATTAAACGAATCGTGCACCTCCTTGTAGCTCAGTTGGATAGAGCGTGGGTCTCCGAAGCCCAAGGCCGTGGGTTCAATTCCCGCCAAGGAGGCTTTATTTATAAAATTCCTCTGCTCCTTTGAGAATTTCATTAACCCATTTTTCGCAAATATCCGGCTCAAGCGACTGAACATAACCTCCCCCCCTGTTTTCGTGTCCGCCGGCTTGCAGGTCTGGATTAAAATTTTCTTTTACATAATCAAAGAGTTTGAGTACGTTATTGTCTTTTGAGTGGATACTTATTCTATAGGCGTCTTTTACAGGGTAGAACACTGCAACAGAATCAAGTTCAGGATTATTCTCAAGAGCATTAAGCCTGAAATTACCCATAATAGCGCTTGTCTTTTTATTGTCTCCGCCAAGATTTGCCCACTCTTTGTCTCCGCTTGGAATTACAACATAGCCGAGTTTTCCGGCTTTTTCCATTCTAATTGGAAGACTTTCTTTGAACTTTATTTCTTCAGGAGTAAGATTGGCAAGAACATTAAGATGTTTTATCACCGCATCTCTGTCCTTTTGTAAAAGTTTTTTTTCAAGAGATGAATATAGATTAGAGGTATATCTGTCTTTATTCATAATGTCTAATTTAACTGGTTCTAATGTTTCATCAAATTTGATGCAGCTGTTTTTCCTTAAGTCATCAACCATTCCGCAGAATAATTGCTGCAATATTCTTGTCGGTGGAGCCGCTCCGAGTGCTTCGAGCAGCCTCATAACAATACCGGAACAGGATTTTGCACTTGTATCAATGTATATATTTGTGATTGGAAGAGCATCAAGCTCCTTTTCTCCCAACGAGCGAGTTATCGGATGAATGTCCGGAACAATGTCTCCATCTGTATGGTGATCAATGCAAAAAATCTTTTTTGCCTGATTTATATAATCAATCACATTTTTACTAATTCTTGATGTAGAGCTAAAGTCAATACAAAGTACAGTATCAGGCTTGTCTTTTGGAAGCTCTGATACAGCAGTATCAAGAACACGTCCCTTATGAGGATAATCCCAGGTGTCTTCTCCGTGGTTTAAAATAATTCTCTGCGGAGTGTGCTGCTTTTTTAAGTACCACTGAATAGCTTTAGCACTTGCAACAGCATCTTCGTCTGTGAGGCTATGGCATATTATATCTACATAATTAGCGTTAACCAGCTTCTGGTTAAAAAATTGAGCTTGTTTTTTGCTAAATGGATTTGCTTGAAAATTTATGTTCATACTTTGATAAACCTCGTAAATTTTTTTTTTGCCATTAAAATATTGAAATATCTATTCGATATATGCTATACTTAAACAATAAAAAGGAATTAAAGGACAGGCTCAGTGGGTTTTTTCGACAGTATTAAGAATTTTAAAAATAAGTTAGACCAGGTAGAATCGAGTGTATATTCGGGCAGGCAATCTTTGCTGGAAGTATACGAGCGTAATGCCAAGCTGGAAGCAGAAATTAAACTGAGGACAAAGGAACTTGACCGGGCAAACCGCCAGATGCTCACATTGCAGCACATTTGGGATATGATGAATTCTTCTAAGCCCCTATCCAGCGTCTTGAACGCGATTGTTAACAGCCTGCAAGGCGATTTGGGCTATCTGTTCAGTTTTATTGTAAAGCAGGTGTCTGATGATACAGGAACTTATCTTCAGGTTGTTGCATCATCCGGAAAAGATGCTGATTTAAAGATAAACAATATGTTTCTGCAGTATTTTAACTGTGACTTGTCTGATTATAGGATGCAATTCCCTGATATAAATGAACTGCAAGATGCCGTAAAAAATAATCAAATATATCAATCTCAGGATTTATTAAATCTTGTCTGCGGTTTTGTACCAGCTTTTAAAAGAGAGCGTGTTGCCGCTTTTTTGAAAGATGCAAATATCAAATCTTATATATTGGTACCGCTTACTTCCAAGCAAGTTCATTTTGGCTCGCTGCTTGTTTTTTCTTCAAGAGAAGATATAGGCAGTAATGAATTGAATTTTCTAAGCCTTTTTGCAAAACAAATTGAACTTGCCATAACCATAGCAGACTTGTTTCAGGCGGTTAAGGAGCAGGCTATTACTGATGGAATGACAGGGCTTTATAACAGAAGATATTTTGAAGAGTTTA
>CALUSZ010000164.1 GCA_944323495.1 Candidatus Gastranaerophilales bacterium | reverse complement strand
GTGAATACTAAAGATGAAAAATTAATGAAAATTGCTCTTCAAGATAAACTTCATCAGCCTTACCGCGAAAAACTTGTACCGGGTATGAAAGAGATAATGGAAGCTTTCAAACACGAAGACGGAGTTTTGGGATGCGTTTTATCCGGTGCGGGACCTGCTATGCTTGTTATTTCACATAAATATGATTTGGATAAAATAAAATCAACTGTGAAAGAGATTTGGGAGCCGCAGAGTATTAAAGCTGAAGTTAGAACTTTAAAGATTGAACCTAACGGAGCTCAAGTTTTAGAATAGGTTTTCTATTTCAGGAAAATCTTTTTGACTTAATTCAATCAGAGGCAGATTATATTCTTCTGCAAGCTTTTTTACTTTGATATCATAATTTATTGCTACTGTTTTTACTCCGCATTTTATTGATGCGACATTAGCGTGAAAACGCATTGCTATCATATATTCTAAATTTGAAATCTTTTCAAATACATCATCTATTGAAAGTCCTGATAATATTTCTACGTCACAAATCCCGTTTTTTTCAAGCATACGCTTAAATCGTCCGCATACTTCTAAATCAATACTATCTTGAAGAGAAAATATTTCAAATTTTTTATCTTTAAATTTTTTACTTACTGCGCCTGCAAGTCCTTTTAAAAATTCATCGCTGAGTGAAGGATAATTCCTGAGCTGTATTCCTACTGTTCCTTTTATATTTTTTACGGGAAGTTCAAGTTCAAATACCGGGTCTTTTTTTAGGGTTGATTCTATACCCCAGCTTTTTAAGAGTTCTTGTGATTTTTTATCACGCACGGATATTTTAGAACAATGTTTAAGCGCCTGTTTTGTTAAGAATCTTCCTATTTTGGAATTAATAGGGCCTATGCCCTGGGAATATATTTCAACCTTTTTTCCTAAAATTAGTGCGGTATAGATTATTCCAATATAATACATAAGGCTTTTAAAACTTGTAACATCCTGCAGCAGGCTTCCGCCTCCGGATATTAAAACATCCGATTCTTTCAAGCTTTTAAAAAATCCAAGCATGGGGCAGGAATCCGTATTGTGTATTTTTTTTGTTTTTTCAGGATTAGATGAAATAAGCACAATTTTTTCAGCTCCTTCTTTTTTAAGATGTTCTGTAAGAACATGTGCTATAGCTTCATCGCCGAAATTATCAAATCCGATATATCCGGATACAATGTATTTTGTCATGAAATCTTCTCCAGAACAGCATCTTTATAGGGTATAGCTTGAATTGCACCATAATTCTGTGTCTGCAGTCCTGATACTACTGCTGCAAATTTAGCTGCATCAGAAGGCATACGGCCGTTTGTAAGTGCATATAAAAATCCGCCGTTAAATACATCACCGGAAGCTGTGGTATCTATCGCTTTTGAAGTGTTATAGAATTCCGTAAAACTTATTTCACCTTTATAGCCTGTATAGTAGCCGTTATCAATATGCGATTTTACTACTACTATTTTTACACCTTTATCCCAAAAATATTTCATAACCTTGTCCATTGACTCTACATCATATAGTTTTACGGCATCATTTTTGAGACTTAAAAATATTATATCTGTATAATCTATTATTTCTTCAAAATACTCTCTTGTGTCTGATGAGTTCATAAAACAGGATGTATAATTTGGGTCATATGCTGTTAAAACATCATTCTCTTTTGCAAGTTTAAATGTTTCTCTGACAAGTTCTCTTGCTCCTGCGCTCAGTGACTGTACAACACCTGTAGAATATACAAGTTTAAGTTTTTTTATACACTCTTCAGAAATATCTTCAATAGAAAGCTTTGTTGCGGCAGTTTTGCGTTTATAGTACAAAAACTCTTTTTTTTCAGGCGTTTTAGATACAATATACATGCCATTTTGTTCATCATTTTGTTTAATAAGCGAAGTATCAATATTTTCTTTATTAAGACTTGATATAATAAAATCGCTGAAACCGTCATTTCCTACTTTTGTAATATATGTAACGGCACCTCCGAGTCTTGCAATAGTTACCGCTGTAGTAACAGTATCTCCGCCGAAGTATTTATTAAGTGTCGAAGTGTCTGCTAACGTTCCATTGGCTGATAATTCTATTAAACATTCTCCAATTACTGCAATATCTATTTTTTTATCCATTCAGAAAAATCCTTAACCTCGCTTAAGATTTCTTTTGTACGGCTTGTAATCTCTTTTGGAGTAAACCCGAGATAGAAATCACGTCCGACACCGACTGCAGCAGCTCCTGCTTTAATATAAGTTACAACTTCATTAAGTTTTATATTTCCCATCGGCATTAAGTTTAAAAACGGCATCTGCCTTAAAATATCTTCTATATACTTAACTCCGCCCATAGCGTCAGTAGGGTAAAGTTTAATCAACGGAATTCTTGATTTCCAGGCATTATAGGCTTCATTCGCAGTAGAAGCTCCCGCAATAAATGGTATTCTTTTATTTTTAGAAATCTTAACCATATTCATCTGGAATATAGGGGAAGATATAAGCTGTGCTCCTGATTCAAAAGCAGCGTCTGCCTGAAGTGAAGTAATTATACCTCCTGCACAGACTTTTGCAAACTTTGAAACTTCACTTATTGCACTATACAGAGACGGATTATCTACATTAATCTCCAGAACTCTTATTCCGCCTTCAACAAGAGCGCGTGCTGTTTCTACAGCCAAATCAGCGTCCTTGGAGCGGATTATCGGATACACTTTATCCTCTTTTATTATATCAATACAATTGTCACTCATTTTTAATATCTATCCTTTTATCCAGATTTATTATATCATAATAATATGAACAAACTTAAATTTGCAATCTTTACTATTATTGTCCTGCTTGTTTTAATTTTTGTCTACTTTTTAACATATACATTTGTAGAGCCTAAAGCATATGATTATATGGTCAAACACGTTTTAACCGAAAAACTTCCGTTTGATAATAAAAAGCAGGTCTATGGAAGCGGAAATATTATTCTTGTCATAATTGATGCAAAGACTGCGGAAAAATACCGCTGGCCGTGGAAGAGGGAGATTAATTGCAAATTATTTGAGTATTTTAATAAATACGCGCAGCCAAAAGTTGTTGTTCATGATTCTATTCTTACTGCTCTGGATAAGGATAATCCTGAATCTGACAGAAAATTTTTTAATACGCTTAAAAAATTCGATAATCTTATCTCAGGCTTTATGCCTTCGCTTCAGAGCTGGAATGATAAGGATTTCGGAAGTAAATACGACAGGGCTTTTTCCGGAAAATATTCACTTGATATTGAGAATAAAACATCATCAATTCCTGATTTATATTGGAGTTTGATGCCGTTTCCCAAACCGTATTTTGATGTAATAAAAAACACCGGAACTGTCTCAATGTTTCCGGGATTTATAGACGGTAACCTTTCATCTTATGCTATGGATGAGATATACAGAACACATGAATATTTGATGACTTACAAAGGTAATTTTTATCCATCCCTTGCACTAAAAGCGTTTATTCTGGCAAATGATAATCCTAAAATCCGTGTTACAGATTCGTATCTGGAATTTCCGGAGATGAATTACAAAATCAAACATAAAAAAACTAAATATCAAATTTTTGTACCTATAAAATTCTACAAACTCTACAACGGCTATTCTCATCCAAAGTTTTCTGCCGTTGATATAATGGACTCTTATGATAATTTGGAAAAAGGACTTAATCCTGTTATTAATCCGGAAATCTTTAAAGATAAAATTGTAATAATAGGTGCTAATGTTCCTGCAGGAACAGGATTAAATGATAACAGAAATACTTCAATTTCTCCAAATCACCCCGGTGCCGACATTCAGGCAACTGCTGTTGATAATATTATTAATAATGATTTTCTAAAAGTTATGCCTGCCTGGCTGAATATTTTTATTGCAGTTGCAGGAATGCTTTGTGTGTATGGAATTATTAGGTTTTATTATTTATTTAAGTCAAGTCTGTTTATGATTTGCTTAATCGGCGGGTATTTTTTAATCAGTGCTATATGTTTTTACTTTGGTATTGTAATTAATGTAATCACTCCGCCTGTAATGTTTGCTGTAACAATGATTTTAGCTTATACTCATAAATTTATACTTGAAAACAGAAGTAAAGAAAAAGTTAAGTCTGCAATGGGCAAGTATATGTCAGAAGATGTTATGAAGCGCGTTGTTATGAACATTGATAATCTTGGCCTGGGCGGGAAAAAAGCCGTTGTTACAGTTCTGTTTGCTGATATAAGAGGGTTTACTTCAATGTCTGAAACGATGTCTGCCCAGCAGGTTTCTGAGATTTTGAACGAGTACTTTACCGAGATGGAACCTATTATTTCCAAATACAACGGAATAATAAATAAATTTATAGGTGATGCGGTTATGGCAATATTCG
>CALUSZ010000163.1 GCA_944323495.1 Candidatus Gastranaerophilales bacterium | reverse complement strand
TGTGGTATTATAGTATTATGTAACACAATATGTTTTAAGTTACATTCAACGTAACACATTATAGGAGAGCTTTTATATGAAAAAATCAGGATTTACTCTGGCGGAAGTATTGATAACGCTTGGAATTATAGGCGTTGTGGCTGCACTTACTGCGCCGGCCTTGGTTGCAAATGGCAGAAATGAGGCTAATGCTGCCAAATTATCTGTTGCTGTTTCTAATTTTGAAAATGCACTGCAAAATATGATGATAAGAGAAAATGTTGAATTGGTGTCACAGACGAAAGCATGGACAGAGGGACTCAATAACAGAGCAACATTTGCTGGATATCTTGGACAATATCTACATATTAATGGATTTAAAAACTTAAATGGACCCGCAGGGGTAAATACATATTATGGCGATAGTATCCCGTGCTATATGACTGCTAATGGTTCACGCGACGAACACCATCCTTCAGCACAACATATGGGGGCAACTCCTAATAATCAACGAGGCTTAAATCATATAATCGAAACTAAAAGTGGTGCTACAATATTTATAGTTATAAGTGGTCATGCAAACGTTACTCAAGAACAAAAGCAGAGAATTATAGAGCAAGGGGGAGCTTTATTTAATGAAGCAGCTGTTGTTACAATTGATGTAAACGGAAAATCTGCACCGAACACTATGGGTAGAGATATGTTTATGTTTTATCTGGGGGATAATGGAATATTATACCCATATGGCGGTTTGGATGTATCTGTTTACGATAACCATGGTTCAAATAATACCTGGGACCAAGCCGGTGCTGTAGACCTTGCAAGATGTATTACTGGAAATATTGACAGTGGTAGTGGATGTACAGCCCGTGTTATTGAAGAAGGATATAAAATAAACTACTAACATCAAAACTGTTACAGTTCAAAATATTCTGCTTTATCAAGTATTCGCTCGTCTCTATAGTAGCTGTTATAGAGGCGAGCTTTTTTAATAATATTGTACCATTTGGAATACTCATCCATAAAGTTTTCTTTATTCTTATTCATATAATGAATGGTTACAATACCTTCATAACCTTTGGTTGCTCTTAAAAACTCACACTGGCCTTTTACATTTCCATAATCATCAGTACACCTTCCGACAATAGCGTCATATGCGGTAAGTCTTAGAGTTTTATACTGAGCTGTTGGGTTAATTTTTTTCATTCGGGCCATATTATTATTCAAGAATATATTTATCGGATAATTTGAATTTTTGTATGAATGGACAACAACTGTTCTATTCCAATTATTGCTGGTCTGTCCGTTTGGAACATATTGAAGAATGGCTTCGTTGTTTACTTTCTTATAATAAGCTTTAACCCACAATTCTTTGTCCGGAAACTTAATAATAATAGTTTCATACGCAAGCGCTGTAAGGGCTGTAAGCAAAAATATACTAATAAATAAAAGGACTCTTTTCATCTGCTATTAGTCCTCCTGTGCCGCAAATTTCCATGAGTAGTTTTGGCGCAAAAATTTCACTCTCGAAATGGCCTATATCAAAAAGAACTGTATCAGCATCAAGTGCTGTATGGAATTTTATATCACCGGTGACAAAAGCGTCTGTCTTGCCAATAAATTCAGAGCCTGAGCCGGCGCAAAATCCTATTGTTTTTATCTTTTCTACACCCTTATTGTTGACATATCTCAAATTAGGCGATATTTTCAGGAGTTTTTTGCGCAAATCTTCGACTGTAATCGGGCTTTCCAATTCGACAACTCTTAAAAAATCTTCATTTCTGTTTTTTTTGAACCCTAGAACATTAATCAGAGTATCTGTTGTACCGCCTTCTGCTCTATCAAGATTTGTATGCGCTGAATAAATATTAATATCTTTGTATTCAAGCGGTACAAAAAAGAGCGGGTGATGTGAAATTATCATATCACAGCCGGATTCTCTTGCCTGTTTAACTACATCATCTGTTATTGTAAGTGCAAAAAGGATTTTGTTTACTTCACGCCCGTCCTTATCTACCCCCCAGCCGCTTGAATCCCAGCTCTCTTGAGTTTCTAACGGCGCAAAATCCTCTATTCTTTTAACAATCTCATATTTATTCAAAAATCTCCTCCAAAATACGTTTGGCTATATTTTGTTTGGTATCTTTTTCAATATGTTTTATATTAAGGTTTTTGTCAAGAATGTAAACTTCATTCTTGTCGCTGTTGAATCCGATATCTTTCCTTGAAATATCGTTTGCAATTAAGTAATCACACCCTTTGTTTTTAATCTTGATTTTAGCATTCTCAATCAAGTTTTCGCTCTCTGCGCAAAATCCAACGATTTTGGTATTCTCTGAAGAGTTTGAAATAGATTTCAATATATCAGGGTTCTTAATAAGCTTCAGAGTAAGCTCATCATTTACCCCTCCATTTACCCCTTTTTTAATCTTTTGTTCAGAATAATTCTCAACCCTGTAATCAGCAACTGCAGCCGCCATAATTACACAATCCTGGGCAGTGAGGTTTTCTTTTACGGCTTTTTCCATCTCCAGGGCTGATTCTGTTACGATATTTTTATACTTTTTATCTGTTTTAAAGGTTGAAATAAGTGTTACTTCCGCTCCCATGGCGTAAGCTTCATCTGCGAGCGCAAGCCCCATTTTTCCGGAAGACGAGTTAGAGATGTATCTGACGGGATCAATTTTTTCTTTTGTACCGCCGGCTGTTATCAATATCTTTTTACCCTTGAGCCTGCCTGATAAAATCTCTACAGTTTTATCAAATATTTCTTCGACTTCCCTCATTCTTCCTACTCCGCTTGTTCCGCAGGCAAGATAACCGCTTTCCGGCTCCAGTATATGGTATCCTGTGGTTTTTAATTTGTTTATATTTTCTTGGATAAGCGGGTTGTTCCACATATTTGTATTCATTGCAGGAACAATCAGAAACGGATTATTAAACGCACAGGCCGTTGACAAAAGCAGATTGTCGCAGATTCCGTTAGCGAGTTTAGAGATTGTATTGGCGCTTGCCGGCGCAATTACAAAAATGTCAGCCTCTGTAAGCGCAATGTGTTCTGGTTTGTATTCATCGATTTCAAAATTTTCAACATAGACTTCGTTGTTGGACAGTGTTTGCAGAGTCAGTTTTGTAACAAAATTTAAGGCATTTGGAGTTAATACAACTCTTACATTGGCTTCTGCTTTCCTATAAAGCCTGATAAGCGTGCATATTTTATACGCTGCGATACCGCCTGTAATCCCGATTAAAATATTTTTACCCTTTAGCATAAATACATTTTAACCTAAAAACATGACTTCTTAAAGTTATTCATTAAATAAATATCATCTAAACAAATGAAATTTTAATAAAACGGTAAAGAACCTTGAATAATATCCGATATTATTAAAGGAAGGACGGTTGATATTGTTTAACACAATGAACACAGTACGCCCGCGCCCTTATCCGCAGCGAGGCAATTATAACGCAGGCAGTGACGGTACTGACAAGGACGGTCATAACGGTAACGCGCAAGACCAGCAGCAGCAACGCCAGAATCAGCATGTTGTAGCTCGCGGCAGGGCGGAAGATATGCAGCAGGTACAGCCGGGAGCTCCTCGTCAGGCTGTTTATTCGCCTGCTAACAGTGCATATCCGACTTCTCCGCAGAGACAGACATATCAAGTTCAGACGCCGCCTCCAATCAGATACAGCCAAAATCAGATTAATCCGATGCAATATCAGGCAGCGCAGGCAGGTTATCAACCTATTTCGCAAAATCCTGCGCCTCAGGCGCCTCAACCGGCTGCAAGACCTCAAAGAAGCAATAAGGTTAACATAGCGCAAATTTTAAAAGATTTCAGAAATACAATCAAAGCAATTGCAACTCCAGAGGATATTGAAGAGCAGGTTAATCATTATCTGCAAATTGTAGAAACACAGGTTAGAGAGCCGCAGCCGCAGGTTAATCTTATTCAGAGTAATTTAAAGATTGCAGCATCTTTATTAGACAAATATATATCCGAGACGCTTAATAAGGATTCAAAAGTTGTTCAAAACTGGCTTGACGCATTATTCTTGCAAAAGATTAACTACAGTTATAATGAAGATGAAGTTAATCCGAGTTTCCTTGTAAAATTTCCGGAGAATAATCCAAAGCCGAAAGCGCAGTCCAAAGAAGTTCAGGAAGCTCCAATTGCACAGGAAGAAGCACCTGTAGCTCCAAAGGAAGAGATTCTTGAATTTGAACCGGAAGAACTTTCGCTTGAAGAAGAGTTTACGCAGGCGCAGAAAACAATTTCTAAAAAACCCAATATAACCATCATTCCACAAGATACAAAATTAAAATCCCTGTTTGTAGAAGCTAAAAAACAAGCATTTTCAAACAATCCACAAAAGGCAATGCAGATTTTTAAAGAGGCATTCCTAAGGGCCGGCGAGCTTAAGGATAATGAAACACAATCCAGAATCTGCCTTGAGATTGGTAAAATTTATGATGATAATGACCATTTTGTGCAGGCTCTGAATAGTTATAACAAATCATTACAATATACAACCGATGTTAACGTAAAATCCAGAGCGCATTTTTCTATGGCGCAGATTTATGATGACGTAAACGAGATTGTACCGGCATTGAATCATTACATGACTTCAATTTCATACGCCGGAAAGTCTGATGATTTAATCGGCCAGTCTGATTCATTGACAAGAATGGCGAATATTTTTACTGATAAATATGATGAAAATGCTTTTGATTACTATGATGTTGCAAGAAAATTAATTGAACAGACTACAGATAGTTCAATGAAGGGCTATGTTTTGTCGAATACTGCTGATGCTTGTGTTCAGTTTAAGAAGAATGATAAGGCATTAAAGTATTACGCGGAGGCTGTAAAAAACTATGAAAAGACAAATTCCCGCGAAGAGATTGCCTTGAATTATAAATCAGCAGCACAGATTATGATTGATTTTAACAGCCCGAATAAAGCAAAATCTCTTTTAAAGAAAGCTCTGGTGAATGCTGTTAAAACAACAAATGAGGACTTAATTGCAGAAATTAATGCGCTTCTTGCCTCTGTAGAAGGCTAGTGTTGTAAATTTTTATGTTATAATCTTTGTAAAAGTTAAAAAGGGAATTAAAGAATATGGCAAAATTTTATACAACAACAGCGATTGATTATGTAAACGGTGCTCCGCATATCGGGCATGCTTATGAAAAAATACTTACTGATGTTATCTATAGACATTTTACTCAAAGATGTGAAGAAACGTATTTTTTAACAGGTACTGACGAGCACGGAATTAAAATACAAAAAACAGCTGCTGAAAAAGGGATTTCTCCTAAAGAATTTTGCGATATGAACGCCCAAAAATTTAAAGATGCCTGGAAGGCTCTTGATATAGATTATTCCCAGTTTATAAGAACAACGGATGAACAGCATACAAAGATTGTACAAAAGATTTTTAAAAAACTTGTTGATAAAGGAGATATTTATAAACACTCTTATACTGGTCTCTACTGCTCCGGCTGTGAAGCATTTTTGAGTGAAAAGGATTTAACAGAGGACGGGCTCTGTCCTAACCATATGAAAAAGCCGGAAGTTATTGAGGAAGAAAATTATTTCTTTAAGCTTACTAAATACAAAGATGCAATAATTAAGCACATAAAAACTAATCCGGATTTCATAGTACCGGCATTCAGGGCAAATGAGGTA
This sequence comes from Candidatus Gastranaerophilales bacterium, assembly GCA_944323495.1. The sequence goes on along the minus strand of CALUSZ010000163.1, from coordinate 8,924 downwards.
ATCAATCAGCTTGAGAATATTGAAGATATCTCGGTTTCTCGTGTGAAATCGAATGTTAACTGGGGGATTCCTGTTCTTGATGATGCTGAACAGGTTATATATGTTTGGATTGATGCACTGTCAAATTATATTACAGCAATCGGATATGATCCGGACGGCAGCAGTGAAAAGTTTGAAAAACTTTGGCCGGCTGATGTTCAGGTAATCGGTAAAGATATCTTGAAATTCCACAGCATCTACTGGATAGCAATACTTATGGCGCTTGATCTGCCGCTTCCTAAACACATTCTTGCACACGGCTGGATTACGATTGACCAGACAAAGATGTCTAAGTCTTTAGGAAACGTAATCTCCCCAACTTCAGTTTTAGAAGCATTTAATTTGGATATTCCGGATCCATTGAGGTATTATATGGCATCAGCTGCACCTTGCGGAAAAGACGGAAATTATTCTGATGAAGATTTTAAAGAGAAGGTTAACGCTCACCTTGCAAACTCTATGGGAAATCTTCTAAATAGAACCTTATCAATGCTTGTTAAATATTTTGACGGCGATATAAGATCGGAATTTTTGAATAAAAACGAGCTTGAAAAACAAGCGCTTGAAACGGTTAAGGAAGTAAAGCACCATTTCGATTATTTTGAAGTTCAGGAAGCAGCACAAAAGATTATTGAGCTTGTTGATGTTACAAACAAATATGTAACCGATAATGCCCCCTGGACTCTTGCAAAAGAAGAAAAGATGGATAAATGCGGAGAAGTGTTAACAAACGTACTTCAAGTAATGACAGTTATATCATCTCTCATTTACCCCTATTGCCCGAATATTGCCTCAAGAATGGCAGAACAGCTTGGGTATGATTTGAATACAAAGCTTGATGATATAACCTGTAATTCGCTTAAAGCAGGACACTTGATTGATAAGGAGAATATCAAACCTGTATTCTTAAGAATGGACAGCGAGCTTGCGGATAAAAAGAAATAAAATCAGGCATTGATATTTAACTCTTGCAGTAAATCAATATTTTTAGCATCTTTGATAGGCTCAAGAGAAATATTCTCTTTGAGAGTCTCAAATGTATTTTTTACGCGTTCTTTGTTAATGCGCATAATTTCTGCGTAATCATTTCCTCCATACGGTTTAAAACCCAGTCTTAAATATTTGCCGACAGGATCAAATGGCGCATATCTGAGTGCAATCAGATTTATTGATGATAATTTTTCTTCTAAAAAGCGTCTGCATAATTCCATAAAAAGAGTTTTTCCTGCAAACGGAACTTTTTCACCTTTTTTTATGGGCCAGGTGCTAATATAGTTCAAATCAAAAGAAGTTTTATTTTGAGAAAAATTCATTGCACCACAAGGTCTATTTTCTGTTGCAAGAACTACTGTGCTGCTATTGTGTAATCCTGTCGAAAGGGCAGAATCTGTTACTGCTTCCCAAATATCATAAGTCTCATTTTTCAGGCCCGGCATAAGCTTTTTTAGATTAATATTATGCTGAACTTTCTTTATAAAATCATTATCGTTAGTCGTTATTTTATATATTTGGAATGTATTAAAAGGGGTTTTGGCCTTTGCAACAGGTATTCCTTTAAAACTTGTATCAGATCTCATACTCCATTAAAACCTTCTAAAAATAATTTTTGCTATTGATTTTTTCTTGTAAATAATCAAAATCCCTGATAATATAAAAACAGGGAAACATTAATAGTGTATATTTCAGCGGTAACAAGTAAAATTTTTAACTCGTCTCAAGACAAAACATTGGCTTTTAAAGCTAATACTTCTGCTGGTAACCCGCTAAAAAAACTCCAAAAGTTTAATGATATAATATGCCCGTATTTTGGCGTGAAAATGATTTCTGCTTCAAAAGAAACGCGTGTAGAGAATAAGCTTGATGCTTGCAAAAATGTAAGAGATGTGTTTAAGACACTTGCCCCATATGCTCAATATATGCAGCCTGTAGAAAAGCGTATTTACAGAATGTTTACAGGGTATGCCGGTAAATATCCCGAGATGACCCTGCCGGAGATATTGCAGAAACACTATGATGACGCATTAATAAAACTTAAATTAGAAGAGTTTAATGTGCTTGATGATGTTGATAAAATCTCCCTAAATCTTTCACCCAAGCAGGCTCTGGAAATACACAGGCGTACTTCTAAATGCAGGGGAATAATTCTGGAGAATTCTGGAGAAAATACTTTTAAAAGAAAAACATTCTTAAGTTCCTTTGATAATTTGTATCCGCTTGAAGAAGAAAAAGAAGTATTTGATAAGATGAAAGACAGGGCGCTTTATCTGCCAACATCTGTCACAAGCGTCAACGCATTCATTGTAAAGTACTCCTCCAGAACCCAGCAGGAAATTGCAAAAAGATTGCTGCGGGCATCTGTTGGGACGATAGAACATATAAAGCCTGATTCTCTGGGCGGCGAAAATGATATTAAAAATTTTATGCTCGTATCCGGCAATGCCAACAGTACGAGAGCAAATATCCCGTTGAAAAAATTTATTGAGAGATTTCCTAATATTCCAAAATATTGTCAGAAATATATAAACCAGATTATAAAAATAATACACCAGGGCGGATTTCAGGGTTATGAGACTTATCCATACCAGATGAAAAGTGCACTGGAGAAGGAATCTGAGGGAAGCATTATTTTGGATTTATCAAAATATAAGTACTCAGAAGATTCTGCAAAAAATGCTGTTAGAGAAAACAAAGTATTAATGCATCGAAAAAGAAGAAAATGACTTAGGGTCATTGACTTTTAGTCAACGATATGTTATCCTTCACCGTTTTATGGAATGCGTAGAATCTTGCGGGATTGAGGTTTGCAGGCAGTGGACAAAAGATGTTCTTGATCCTAAGAGTGCTGATGAGAACAAGGATTATCAAAAGTTGGCTTATGATGTTGAGATGCTGATGGGTATTCTTCAAAATGCCGTGGATAACGGCGAATTAACTAAGGACACTCCGGTCGAAGATTTGACTCATATTATAATCTGTGAACTATATGGCATGATGACTTGCTGGTGTATGTCGGACGGCAAATTTGAACCGCTTGAGTGGACAGAAAGGTTTTGCAGGGTTCAGCTTAATGCTCTTATAAAACAATATATTTGTAACTAAAAAGAAAGGAATTTTATTATGAAATACAGAAAACTAGGAGATATTGAAGTAAGTGCAGTCGGTATGGGCTGTATGGGGTTTTCACACGGATATGGGGAACTTCCTCCGGAAGAAGAATCTATAAGGCTTATGAGAAAAGCTTATGATTTAGGCTGTACATTGTTTGATACAGCGGAAGCTTACGGTCCTTACGTAAATGAGGAACTTGTGGGAAAAGCTATTAAACCTTTCAGGGACAAAATTATTTTGACCACCAAATTTGTTCCGGTTTTTCAGCCGGGGCAGGAAATCCCGGAGGGCAAGTTGAGTCGGAAGGGAATTACGAATGCGCTCAATGATTCTTTGAAACGCTTGCAGACAGATTATATTGATATATATTATGAACACCGTGTTCCGCTGGATTCTAATGTCGAAGAGGTTGCCGAATTAATGGGCGAGTTTATTAAAGAGGGTAAAATCCGCGCCTGGGGGCAGTCTCAATCTACTGTTGAACAGATAAAAAAAGCGCACGCTGTTACTCCACTAACCGCTATACAGAGTGAATACTCCATGATGGAGAGAATGTTTGAGCGTGATGTAATTCCTCTTTGCAAAGAATTAAATATTGGTTTTGTTGCGTTTTCTCCGATGGCAAGTGGATTCTTGTCCGGAAAATATAATAAAGATAATGTATATAAAGGTGATGACGTAAGACGGGTAATAACACGCTTTGCGCCGGAAAATGTTGAAAAGAACCAGCCGTTATTAGATTTATTGCACGCTGTAGCAGATAAAAAAGGGATTACTCCTGCTCAAATTTCGCTTGGCTGGATGCTCCACAAGTACCCTCATGTTGTGCCTATACCCGGCATGAGAAAAGATGAAAGGGTTATTGAAAATCTTGGGGCTGCAGATATTGTTTTGACTGATGAGGAGTTTAATAATATCGAGTCAGAACTAAATAAAATTACAATCTACGGAAATAGAACCGATGAAGATATCCATAAATTAGGTTCAGTAAAAGCCAGAGAGTTTAAAAATTAATTTTGTTTAGCAGACTGCAGGTTGGATAAAATTACGGCTGATATCATAAAAATACAACCCAGTATTTCTTTCGGAATCATTGTTTCGCCTAAGATTAATGTTCCTCCAATCACCGCGAAAACTGATTCCAGACAAAGAATCAAAGATGCAACGGTCGGCTGGGTGTATTTTTGGCCGTATATTTGCAGAGTATAAGCAACTCCGCAGGTTAATATACCCGCAACAAAAATCGAAACTCTGCAGGCTATTATTGACGCAATTGTAGGTGTTTCAAACATAAACATTAACAGTGCAGATAGAATTCCAACCGTAAAAAATTGTACGCAGCAGGTTTTTACAGCATTAACCCGCTCTGAATAATAGTTGACTATAAGTATTTGCAATCCATAGAAGAATGAACCGAATAGGAGGAGTATATCGTATGCATTGAATCCGCCGCCTGCTTTATAGCATAAGAGATATAAACCAAGTACAGCAAGGCACACGCTTACAATTACTTTTTTACTAAGTTTATCTCCCTGCAAAACAGCAACCAGCGGTACAAAAACTACATATAAAGCAGAGATAAATCCGGCCTTTCCTGCTGTAACATACTGCATACAATACTGCTGTACACTCATTGCTAAGAATAATGAAACTCCGCAGCCAATCCCTGCTCTTGCAAGATTTATGTGCTGAAACCGTTTCATTCTTTTAGTTCTCTTATCAGGTTTAGATAATTTTACCCATGCAATTACAGGTAAGAGACTAAGCCCGCCTAAAAAACTCCTGACTGTATTAAAAGTAAACGGGCCTACATGTTCCATACCTTCTCTCTGGGCAACAAAAGATAAGCCCCAGATGATAGCTGTCAATATAAGTGCAAGATTCCCCAGAATTCTATTCTTCATATTGATATTATATTACAAAAAAATTAATATTTCTTTGTAACCCAGAGCAGGTGATAGCCAAATTGTGTTTCAACCGGCTCTGAAACTTCGCCGATATTACCATTAAAAGCAGCTTCTTCAAACGGTTTTACCATCTGTCCTCTCTGGAAACAGCCCAAGTCTCCGCCATTTTTGCCGGACGGACATTTTGAATAAATACGTGCATAATATTTAAAATCATCAAAATTATTAATCTGGCTTTTAAGTTTAATTGCATCTGCTTCCGTCGGAACAAGAATGTGATTAGCGCATACCGTGCTGAAATCTTCTGCTGCAAATGCTTGTATGCCGCAAAGCATTAATATCAAAACCAATATTTTTTTAATCATTTATTTCTCCTCATTTACCTCATTTACCCCCTCATTTACCCCGACTTTAGCACGTTTCCAGAGCTCGTTAAATTCCTCATATGTATATTCTTCAAATGGTTTTTCTTTGAGTTCTTCCATTTTCTTAAACCGTTTGGTGAATTTTTTATTAGCTCTTAATAATGCCTGCTCAGCATCAATCTTGTACCATCTTGCAAGATTAACTGTTGCAAAGAAGATGTCACCCATCTCATCTTCCATTTTATCTTTGTCGCCGGATTTTACAGCTTCTTCAAACTCTTCGTATTCAGATTTAATACACTCTTTAAGGCTTTCAACAGAATCCCATTCAAATCCGACTTTTACAACTTTTTTGCTTATTTTTTGTGCGGACATCAAGGCGGATTGGGATTTGGAGATTCCATCCAGCACGGATTTTCTGTAAGTTTTTTCTTCTTTCTTTAATTTATCCCAGTTATCAAGAATATCCTGTGTCGAATTAACTTTTTGATTTCCGAAAACATGCGGGTGTCTGTGTATCAGCTTATCGCTTAATTCTTTTGCAACATCTTCAATATCAAAATCACCGTCGTCTTTTGCAATCTGTGCGTGCAGTACTACTTGCAAAAGTACATCACCTAATTCTTCCCTGAGATTCGTAATATTACCGTCATCTATAGCATCAACCGCTTCATAAGCTTCTTCCAGCATATTCGGGCGCAGCGATTTATGAGTCTGTTCTCTATCCCATTGACAGCCGTTTTCACTCCTTAAAACAGCAATAATATCTACAAGTTTTTCTAAATTCGGATATTTCATATATATGATTATACAGTACTGAATTTTAAAAAACTATATATTACCTCTGAGGGGTTATCATTTTATATGCGATAGTTAAAGCCCCCATTACACCTGCTGTAATGCCTCCGTATTTTAGAGCTTTTTGCCACTGGCCTTTAGATTTGGTATTTTTTATAATATCAAAAATTTTCTGGCTTACAGAATCCGGTTTTATGAATTCTTTTGTATCCTTATCCCAGCATTTTTCTATAATATTTTTGGAATGTTGATACATAAATTCATTTGAACTTTTTAACATGTTTTTAATTTTTTCCTTTACAGATTTAATATTGTCAGAAGAAACCATTTTGACTACATCATCTTTTGATGCATATAATCCCCTGCATAAATCATCAGCAGCTTCTTTATTTTTGTCGAAAAGTTTTTTTAAGTCTGCAGAATCTTTTACGCCATCAATTTTTTTTAATATTTCATTAATTTGTTTATGGAATTCTTTAGTTTTGCTGTCAGCTTTAATCAAATTTTCAGATACCTGTTTTGCAAAATAATCACTTGCTTTTCCGTCGCTGTTGATTGGTTTTCTGTTCATCAAGTACCCTACAGTTCCGCCGCCTAATGCTCCTAAAGTCATCATGCCAAAAACAGTTCCGCTTCCGGATTTGCTTTTCTGCTGCGGCAGAGGGTAAGCCGGATATTGTTGAGCATATGGCGCAGACATTGTATTGCTGTAACTCATTTTGTACACACTCCATTATTATTCACACACATATATATAAAGTTTTTGGCGTAAAAAAAATTGCCTTCTTGTAACAATACTTTACATTATTTAGAATAAATAAATTTTTCTCCGCCGTTTTCATCCAGTATAAGTGCGCAGAGATGTGCATTCGGATATTTTCCACACCCTAAATCTATACAGATTTTGTCTTCCTGAATGAGCGGCTCATCAAATTCCGTATGCCCGAAGATTATTTTTTGCGGGAGTTTGTGTTTTGAATAAATAAATTTTCCTCTTATATACACCATATCAACTTCATTTTGATTCTCTAATGAGTAATCTGGGTTAATACCTGCATGAACAAAAAGGTATTTGTCGGTTAGGTAATAAAACTTCAAACTCTTAAAAAAATCTCCGTGTATTCTGAAAATATTATCAAAACTTCCGTAGCTTCTGATGGTAGCCGGTCCGCCGTAGTTATCGAACAGGTATTTGTAATAATCATCAGAAGGTGAATGCAGAAGGGCATATTCGTGAGAGCCTATAAGATAGACGCATTTGTTTGTCTCTGATTGTTTTATAATTCTATCAACAACACCCTTTGAATCAGGGCCTCTATCAATATAATCCCCCATAAAAACAAAAATATCATCGGGTTTTATATCTATTTGTGAAAGAACACTCTCTAGCTTTTTTGACTCTCCATGAATGTCTGTTATTGCAATATATCTCGGCATAAAATCCCCTTACAATATGATTATACAACAAACCCGCTTTTTTTCATGTATAATAAAAATATTATGAAATATAGAGATAATGTAAGGAATTTTTGTATAATAGCTCATATTGACCACGGTAAATCCACTCTTGCAGACCGGCTTCTGGAAGCTACAGGAACTATTGCGGAGCGTGATATGCAAAACCAGCTTTTAGATACCATGGATATTGAGCGTGAACGCGGAATTACGATTAAGCTTAATGCCGCAAGAATGAACTATACAGCCAAGAATGGCGAAAAATATATTTTTAATCTTATTGATACTCCGGGGCACGTTGATTTTTCTTATGAAGTTTCACGCTCGCTTGCAGCCTGCGAAGGTGCGCTTTTAATTGTAGATGCAACACAGGGGGTTGAAGCGCAGACTTTAGCAAATGTTTATATGGCAATCGAACAAAACCTTGAGATTATTCCGGTTATAAACAAAATTGATCTTCCTTCTGCTGATGTAGAAAGGGTTAAGGAAGAAATCGAAGAAATTTTAGGTATTGATACATCTATGGCAATTCCTGTGAGTGCAAAAACCGGAGTAGGGATTGATAAAGTTTTGGAAGCAATAGTTGAATTTGTGCCTCCGCCTGCTGATACTTCAGAAAAACCATTAAGAGCGTTAGTTTTTGACAGCGCCTATGACCCGTATCTGGGAACTCTCTGTTTCTTTAAGATAATGGACGGAAAAATGAAGCTGGGCGATAAGGTTAAATTTATGGCTTCCGGCAAAGAGTATGAGATTGTTGAACTCGGATATCTTACTCCCCACAGGGTTCAGGTTAATGAACTTATCTGCGGCGATGTAGGATATTTTGCAGGCTCTATAAAAGAGATTACCAGATTTGTAGGCGATACGGTGACTCATGTTGAAAACCCTGCCGCTGAACCGCTTCCGGGTTATAAGGAAGCTCTTCCAATGGTGTTTTCCGGCATGTATCCGGTTGATAACGAAGATTACCATGAACTAAAAGAAGCTTTAGAAAAACTTAAGCTTTCGGACAGCTCTATTACATTTGAGCCTGAAACCTCAAGCGCTCTGGGGTTTGGATTCCGGTGCGGGTTTTTGGGAATGCTGCATATGGAAATTGCGCAGGAAAGGCTTGAGAGGGAATACGATTTATCAATAGTTACAACAGCACCTTCTGTTGTATATAAAGTGCATAAAACGAACGGTGAAGTCGTTGAGATTGATAATCCTGCAAATCTTCCTGCCGCACAATATAGAGATTATATTGAAG
>CALUSZ010000162.1 GCA_944323495.1 Candidatus Gastranaerophilales bacterium | reverse complement strand
ATACATTCTCATGATTTTATTTAAAAAATATACTGCTAATATATAACTATACTCCTTAAAAAACGACGATACACATATCCCTAATCAACAGCTATGCACGATAAAAAGTTCATAGCTTTTTCTTTTGCCTTATTTTATGATAGCGGGTTTTAAGCTCTGTTTCTCAAAACCCGCTGTTAATTATTAAAGAGCAAACATTTTTAAATTATCATCAATAATTTCCTGCGTTACTCCTATGTACCTTAGTGTTATATCTTGCGATGAGTGGTTAAGAATCTTTTGTAACAGTGCTATATCTTTTGTTTGTTTATAGAAATGATATCCGAAAGTTTTTCTCAAAGAGTGCGTGCCTGTGTGGTATAAGCCTAATATAGTACACGCTTCTTTGATAATTCTGTAGGCTTGTACTCGTGTGATAGGTTTGTTGGATTTCCTGCTTTTGAATAGATAACGGCTCAGAGGTTTTCTCTCTACATATTCAGAGATAAATGGCCGAATCTCTTTGGGAATCGGAAATTTTTTTGTCTTTTTAGTTTTTTTTTCTCTAATTTGTACTGAATCCTTATCTTTTACATCCCTGACACGGAGTAAAAGTAAATCAGAAACTCTTAGACCGGTATTAATTCCTAGTAAAAACAACAGCAAATTCCTTGTTCCGGTTTCTCTCAAAACTCTTTTTACTGCGTTAATGTACTCTTTTTGCCTAATAGGATCTACAATGTTCATCTTTTTCATTCCTTTCTTTTCTTCTTAGATAATAAACATTTACCAACAAAGATAGTCAGCACCCTAACCAGTTGGCTTAATACTTTTTACCTATAAAAGGTCTGAAAAAGATTTTTTTATACCTTACCAATAAATTTTATATTAAAGTCACTTACCAGTTCTTCATATGCTAAAACTGTAATATCTTGTATAAATTCCGATAATATTACGAAAACCATATGTCTCAAGTCAAAAGGAACTACAAGAACAGGTTTGCATATTTTTTTAGATTTTGTAAATTTTTGAATTTTTTCAGCAATAGAAATAACATCATTTGAATCAATTCTTATGATAGTCTCCTCTTCATCTTCTTTGAAGAATGATGATACTTTTTCTAATGTCTCGTCAGAAAATTCTATAACTTTAATTTCGCCGTTCATTGTCAAAGCCTTCATTATATGCTTTGAAAGAGCAAGACGAACCTTATCGAGTAAATCCTCTTTTGTGGGTTCATTCGCGTAGTCATTGATTTTTTCAAAAATGTATATAATATTTTTAACAGAAACTTTTTCCCTTATAAGACAGGTTAAAAGATATTTCAAATCAGAAGCTGTTATAAAATCAGGAATGATATTGTCTACAAGAAATGAATTCGTTTCAATAACTTTTTCCACATATTTGTTAATGTCATTATAATCCATAATATCAGAGACTTCTCTGATTGAGATATATTTAATAGCCTCACCAATGTATTCAGAGGCAGAAAGTCCCCTTACCCAGAAATCTTTAACTTTATCCTCTTGTATCCAAATCAGTTTTCTGCCGGTTATTTCATCTGTTAAAACAATGTCATCCTCTGAAATTTTGTACCCTTTTATATCTTCTTTATAAAAAGCCTTGTATTTAGGGAATACAACCGTTCTAAAAACTTCTATATCATGAATTTTAATGCAGAATTCATTTTGCATTAATTCGTCGCTATTATGAAAATGTATATGCGGTATAACATAACCTAATGTATCTGTAAGTTCCTGCCGAACTTTAACTGTTTCGGAAAGCAAGTTATCATTTGCATCCATTGAGATAACTTCTAATATTTCTTCTGAAAGATTAACAACAAATTTTTCTTCTTTGATATTAGCATACATAGTATCAGGTGAAATTTCATTTACAAGCGCCTGTTTCAAAGTATCCAGCTGTCTTAATTCATCTGACATTTGATTATTAAGCTGTTTTTTCTTCTCAGGAGAAAGATTGTCGCTTTCAAGCTGTGATTTTATTTTTCTTATTCTCTCTTTTTGATTGGATATTTTTAACTGAATTTCTTTACAGGATACGTATGGACTGGAAGGTGCGGCAAGCATTTTTTCCATGCGGTATTTAAAGCTTGTAATATTTACAATATCATCTAAATCCGGCGTCTCTTCTTCCTGCTTTTCTCTCATAAATATACAGTTAAAGTCATAGGAAGTGTCAGTTTCAACTTCATGCATTGTGTATAAATCCCAGCCCTCATCTGACATCTGGTTCAATAAATTCTCTAAAGCCTCTTTGTCATCAGTTGGCACTGATTTTATTATGTATTGCATTTTTTTACTAAACATCATCTTCCTCATCTTTTGTTCCGATTATGGTATGTACCAGATTTTTATGGCAAGGCTTGGTGTCATTTATAGAAAAAGCTTCATCACAATACTTTTGGGCAATCTTTGTTTTATCCTCATCATTAGAGTATATAGTGTAAAGAGTTTCTCCTTTATTTACATATTCTCCGCTTTTTTTATTAAGATAAACCCCGACGCTCAGGTCGATTGGTGTTGAATTATTTTCTCTGCCTGCTCCTAGAATTTTAACAGCACGCGCTATATTATATGCGTTTATATATTGGACATATCCGCTTTTTTTAGATTCGCATTCTGCTTTGAAAGCTGGAAGTGAAAACTTATCATAATTATCAAGTACTTCAGTGTTCCCTCGCTGTGCGATAATAAGTTCTCTAAATTTTGCAAGCGCCTTACCGGAATGAACAAGATTTCTCAAATACTTTTCAGCCTCTGCTCTATCATCATAGATGTCCAAATTCATAAGAACGGTTGTCGCAAAGTAGTAGGTTAGTTCTGCTAAATCCCCCTGTTCAATATTACCCTTTAGAAATTCAATCGCTTCAATTACTTCAAGCGAGTTGCCTACCGCTCTTCCCAGAGGCTCTTCCATAGAAGTAACTACTGCTGTTACTGATTTATTTAGTAATTTCCCTATTTTTACCATCAGTTTTGAAAGATGTACTGCATCCTCCGGAGTTTTCATAAAGGCTCCGGAGCCGTATTTTACATCAAGTATAATATTATTAGCTCCTGATGCAATTTTTTTAGAGATAATAGAAGATGCTAACAAAGCATCGCTGTCATAAGTAGCAGTAATATTTCTTAAAGCATAAAGCTTTTTATCAGCAGGAGCCAGTTCTTCTGCTTGAGAGGCAATTACAGCATTTATATTTTTTACCTGATTGACAATTTCCTGAATTGTTAAATTTGTGTTTAAATCAGGAATTGATTCAAGTTTATCAACAGTCCCTGCAGCATGTCCCAAGCCCCTGTCAGCAAGTTTTGCAACAGGAACTCCGGCGGCTGCCAATAATGGGATAAGCGTTATTGTAACTTTATCGCCGACTCCGCCGGTTGAATGTTTATCTACAATAAGACTTGCAAGTTCTCCAAAATCAATTGTGATTCCGGATGAAGCTAAGCTTTCTGTAAGCCAGGCTGTCTCATCATCCGTCAATCCTTTAAAATAAACAGCCATAAGCCAGGATGAAATTTGCGAATCCTGTGCACTTCCGTCCATTAGAGATTTTACAATATAGCATATTTCATCCCTGCTATGTGCCTTACCTTGTTTTTTCTTTTCAATCAGGCTTATAAAATCCATTATTTTTTAGCACCTTTTAATTTTGCTATAACGCTGTCAGAAATATCAACACCGCCTACAAATACTGCTCTTACGTCCATTACAGCATCAAGTTTTTGTTCTACCATTACAGCTTTTGCTGCATCTCTTATTTTAGTAAAAACTTCCTGTTCTCTTTTATTTTTTAATGTTGCATAAGCTTCTTGTTTTGCTTTGAATTCTTCTGCCGTTTTAGCTTCAAATGTTTGTTTCTTTAAAGGTGTATCTAAAGCTTTATATTCTTTTTCTTTATCAACAAGGAACTGTTGCATCTCTAAACCTTTAGCGTCAACTTCTTTAGTAACCTGTTTAGCGTAATCATAATTATCAATTACCTTCGCATAATCAATATATCCGACTCCGCCAGCATTAGCTATACCAGTGAATGCTGCAATCGCTAAAACTGCTAAACCTAATTTCAAATTTTTCATACAATTCCTCCTATATTTTTATATTATACACTATTTTTCTTAATACATCATGTCTCCTACACCAAATGTGAAGTATCCGTTTGGAGAACCGTTTGGTCCCGGATTTGTGAGCGGGAAGCCATAATCAACAGATAACGGTCCGATACCCGGCATATTGATTTTTAAACCAATACCTGCTGTAATTGCTTGAATAGGTCTGTCATACAAAACACTTGATATAGTAGGATCAAATACACGTCCGGCATCAACCCAGAATGTTAATCTCAAATTCTGCAGGAAGTTAACTTTCAATCTGTCAACAAACGGTATTGGAGTCGCGAGTTCTGCTGAACCCATGATAAATGCTGTACCGGTACCTACACCGTTTACTTTGTAACCTCTGATTGTATAAGGTCCGCCTAAACGATATGCCATAACTTCCGGCATGTCAGATCCGTGAACTTTTATACCGCCTCTTCCGGTGAATGTAAGAGATGATTTCTTCATAATCGGAATGTATTTTTTAGCCATACCTGTCAAGCGGCCGTTTGTCTTTCCAAAACCGTCAAGTCCGAAAGCTTCTTCATATCTTACAGATGCTAAAGCCCCATGACGCGGATTTACTGCTGAATCTCTTGAATCATACGCTAGGCCGGGAGCAAGTCTTAAGAAGAAACCTCCTTCTAACTGCTTAGCCCTATCTGCGATATTAAGATTGTGAGAATTGTACAAGCTTGTAATGTTGTTTATATCACCTTCACTTAAGTGAATATATTCAACTCCGCCTGTCAATGTTGAAGAAAGATGCTTATTCATCTTAATTCTGTGTGCAATAGTACCTTCAATTCCTATTCTTCTCTCTATTGCAAGCGGTATCTGGTAACTTCCCAAGTCTCTAAAATAGATTTTGCTCATAAGAGAGTTGTCTGCGTTCAGAAAATGCGGTTCAAAGAAACTCAATTCAGCTTGATAGTTCATATGGCTTTTAATAGATGAATCACTCATCAAAATACCTGAGCCTACCATACCGGTTAGAGAAACTCTCTGGTTCATTCCCCTGAAGTTATTATCAGAAATTCCTACTGAACCAAAAGCACCGGTTGCAGAGTCTAAACCACCGCCGACGGAAACGGATGCAGTTCTTTGTTCTTTTAATTCAATTGTTACATCAAATTTATCCGGATCATCTTCTGAAACTTCTATTGTACGGTTTACATCTTTAAATGCTTGTGTGGAGTATAGTCTGACCAAATCCTGTTTAACCTGGTTTTCATTGTAAACTGTACCTGGCTCTGTCATAATATTACGTTCAATAATATATTCCTTAGTTTTTTCGTTTCCGGTAATCATAATTTTATTAATCTTACCTTCTGTGATGCTAAGGTTTAATGTTCCGTCCGGATCGTCATAAATGGAATCAATTTTAGATAGAATGTAACCTTTAGAATAGTAGCATTCATTAATCTTTTCCATGGCCTGATTTATTGCGGCAATATTTTGCGGTTTGCCTTTCAGGGGTAAAAGATACTGCATAATCTCGTCAGAAGATACAACGGTATTTCCTTCTATAGTGAAATCTGTTACAGGAATATTTTCTTCCAGAATTATTTTGAGTGAAATTGTGCCGTTAGAGTTTTTAACAGGGATTGCCTTCATTCTTTCCGTGAAGTAACCAAGTCTGTAGATAGTTTTTAAATCTTGCTGCATGGCGTCTTTATCATACAAATCGCCTTTTTGGAGTGACATTTTGGATAAGATATATTCCGGTTTAATAATATTGGAGCCTAAAATTTCTATATCGTTAATGTATGCTGTGTCGCTGTTATACTCGGATTCTTGAACATAATCTGCTTCTTCAACTGCGCTGTTTTCTCTTTTATACTGCTCATCAACAGCCGGAAGCTTATCCTTATTGCTTTCTGCAGAATAAGAAATAGAAGGTGTCAATAAAGCCCCCAACACCAGTATAGAAATTATTAAACGTTTATATAAAATAGACAGATTAGCCAACTATCCACTCCACAGCGTTATAAACATTATAATATCATAAATATGTAAAATTCAAAAATATGTAAATATGTAACAGTAAAAAGGGGTAAACATTTTTGTGTTTAGTAGTACAGGCGGGTTTGACCTCTTTATAAATACAGGGTATAATAAACAAACAGTAAAATTTTTAAGGAGTTGTTAATGTTAGATTTTATGAATTTTGTCCATTCAAATGCTATTGCTTTTTCTGCATTTATACTTTTGGTTGCATATATTTTTATTGCAATTGATAAAATTCCAAAAGTCACGGTTGCTCTAATTGGTGCTGTTATAACTCTGGTTTTAGGATTGCTCGCTCAGGATAAACTTTCTGACGGAGTCTTCGATCCCGGTTATTTTATAAACTTTGTTGATTTTAATGTTATATTCCTTCTTGTCTCGATGATGATTATTGTAAGCATTTCTGCAAGAAGCGGTATGTATAACTGGGCAGCTAATGCAATGCTGAAAAAAACGAAAGGTAAACCTAAGGCTATATTAATAACTCTGGCCTTTTTTACGGCAGTAGCTTCTGCCTTTTTAGATAACGTAACAACTGTAATTCTGGTTATGCCTGTTACTTTTGTTATAGCACGTGAACTTGATATAAGCCCGGTTCCGTTTTTGATTACAGAAATATTGGCTTCGAATATCGGCGGTACAGCAACTCTAATCGGTGACCCTCCAAATATTATTATAGGAAGTTATGCAGGATTGTCTTTTGCAGATTTCTTGAAAGAATTGACTGATATAGTATTTCTTATTTTATTGGTCTCAACATTTGTTCTGGTATTTTTGTTTCGAAAACAGCTTGTGGCTGATGAAGATAAAATGGCAAAAGTTTCAACTCTTGATAATTCAAACACTATAACAGACCGCTCACTTGCAATCCGCTCTGGGATAGTATTGCTTCTTGTTATTTTAGGCTTTATTTTGCATGATATAACCCATATTCAAACCTGCGTAACTGCAATGGCCGGTGCGGCGTTTCTTTTATTGTTTGAAGATCCGCATAAAATTTTCCATGAAGTTGAGTGGAATACTATTTTCTTTTTTATAGGTTTATTCATAATAATCGGCGGGTTTGAGCATGCTGGAGGTATAAGATTAATGTCAGAATGGCTTTTGGATATTACAAACGGTTCACAAAAAGCTGCCTCAATGATTATTATCTGGGCATCAGGTATTCTATCCGGAATTGTTGACAATATTCCTTATACTGCAACAATGGCGCCTATGCTTGTAGAGGTTGAGAAAACCATGGGTGCTGATTATACAATGCCTTTGTGGTGGTGTTTATCGCTGGGAGCGTGCCTTGGTGGAAATATGACGATAATAGGTGCCGCAGCAAATGTTATAGTCTCAGAAACAGCCGCTTCAGAAGGATATCCGATTAAATTTATGTATTATTTAAAATACGGGGTAATAATAACTCTCATTTCTCTAGTATTAAGCACAATTTATATTTGGTTTAGGTTCTTAACATAAATTAGAACGTATTACCAAAAGTAGTTGGCTGTATTTGATTGATTTGCATAACACCTTAATCCCACACTTCGTATTTCCCGATAGTAAAGTAGGTTGGGTGAAACCCAACAAATAAATTTGACAGCATTATTTTTGTAATAAAATATTTGTAATGAATTATAGAAGATTATTTGTTCCAAATTCAATTGTTTTTATTACATTTGTAACCAGTAAAAGACGAGAAATTTTGCAAAGCAATATTGATGTTTTACGACAATCTTTTATTGCGGCAAAAAAGAAATATGAATTCCAAATTATTGCAATATGTGTATTAAAAAACCATGTTCATATGTTAATTAAACCTGTTAACATTAATGAATATCCATTTATTATAAAAGATATAAAAACATATTTTTCTAAGAATATTGATATTGCAGCAATCAATGATTACAATTTGTCAAGAAGTCAAATAAAAAAAGGTGAAAAAGATATATGGCAACGCAGATATTGGGAACATACAATTGTTGATCAGGAAGATTTATATAAACATATAGATTATATTCATTTCAACCCAATGAAACATTATAAAATTGTTCCCAAAGATTGGCAATATTCTTCATTTAAAAACTTTGTTAAAAATGGGTATTATGAATTAGAATGGTGCAATTTTGATAATAAATATAAAATTGATGACTTAGATTACGAATAAGTTGTTGGGTTTCACCCAACCTACTTTCTT
>CALUSZ010000161.1 GCA_944323495.1 Candidatus Gastranaerophilales bacterium | reverse complement strand
TATTTGCAAATTTCAAAGTTAAGTTAATATTTCTTAACATTTGAACACAAAAAAGGCAATTTTTTATTCTCGAAATACTTTATATATATACGAGTTACAAAATAATTATACAGAGGATAAAAGGAGTTCATTATGGCAAGAGTTTTGATTTCAATGCCTGAAAGCTTTTTAGGCAAAATTGACCAGGTAGCAGAAAATGAAAGCAGATCACGTTCAGAATTGATTCGTGAAGCATTGAGAAGCTACATCACAAGATCTCAAGTGAGACAAAATACTTTGGCAGACAAAAATGCCAGGATTTTAGAGGCGCTGCTGGACTAGGTAGCGGGGTAAATAATTTTAATTATTTACCTTGAGGGGATTTTAGGATAAATAAACACGAGAAAAAACGAGGAAATTGAGACGAGAACAAACGCAAAAAAGAAAGAAAAACAACCATAGGAATTCTGTATGCAGCGGAATTCCTTTTTTTTGTGTACTGAAAGGCTTATAACTTATTTTAAGGATTCTATCAAATCCTTTATTACCCCTTCTTGCGCAGTAATTTCTTCTATTCTTGCATTAGTTTGTTCAACGAGTTCTTTAGGCGCGTTTGCTACGAACTTTTCGTTTTTCATTCTGCCCATTAAAGAATTCTTTTCATTGACTAATTTTTCAAGTTTCTTTTCCTGCCGTTTAATTTCGGCTTCTAAATCGATTAATCCAGCAAGCGGTACAATAATTTTAGAAGTTGAAACAACTGCTGTTGCGGATTGAGGCGGCGTTGGAGCGTCCATTGAGGCATAGGAAATATTATTTACCTTCGCAAGCCTGTGAATATAAGATTCAATCTCTCCAAAGATTTCTTTTTCCTTGCCTTCTGCCCTAATTTCAGCATCAATTGTTGCAGATGTCGAAATATTGAAACTCTGCCTTACGTTTCTTAAAGATGTAATTGTATCAAATACAAGCTTCATTTCTTCTGCTTCCTTAGGATA
Organism: Candidatus Gastranaerophilales bacterium; assembly: GCA_944323495.1. The sequence goes on along the minus strand of CALUSZ010000161.1, from coordinate 3,273 downwards.
AGAAAGTGATTCTTCCCAAACAGGATATTTAGCAACAATCAAAGCATCTCCGGCTTCTGATTCCGGACCGAATCCGCTTATATTTTTAACCCCTTGCCATACACTTTCTGTTATATGAGGCATAATCGGGTGAAGCATTCTTAATGACATATCAAGAACGTATCTTAATACACGCTGAGTATTAGCTTTTAATTCGCTATCTTGAAGCTGAATTTTTGCAATCTCAACATACCAGTCGCAGTATTCGCTTCTGAAGAAATCATAAAGAGTATGCGCAATTTCTCCGATTCTGTATTCTTTCATATACTGATTAACAGTTTTAGCGGTTTCATTTAACTGGTTTAAAATCCATTTATCAACAATGGTTAATTTATCCTTATCAATTGGCTTATCATCAACTCCTTCAAGGTTCATAAGTACAAATCTTGAAGCATTCCAGATTTTATTTGCAAAATTTCTTCCGTATTCAAATCTCTCATCTGAAATCTTAATATCCTGTCCGCCGTATGTGCAAAGTGATGTCATAGTAAACCTTAAAGCATCACAGCCGTATTTATCAATGATTTGAACAGGGTCAATTGTGTTGCCTTTAGATTTAGACATCTTCTGCCCTTTTTCGTCTCTAATAAGCCCGTGGATAAATACTGTTGAAAATGGTGCTTTGCCTGTAAATTCAAGTCCCATGGTAATCATTCTTGCAACCCAGAAGAAAATAATATCAGACCCTGTTACAAGAACAGATGTCGGGTAGAATTTTTTGAAATCATCTGTTTCGGAATTTGGGAAGCCCATAGTTGAAAATGGCCATAAGCCTGATGAGAACCAGGTATCTAGGCAGTCGGAATCCTGTATATAATTTTCAGGGTCAGGATTTTCTTTTGCTACAACCATTTCGCCCGTAACTTTATGATAGTAAGCCGGAATTTGATGTCCCCACCATAATTGACGGGAAATACACCAGTCGCGGATATTTTCCATCCAGCCCAGATAGTTCTTTTCCCAGCGCTCCGGTATGAATTTTATTCTTCCGTCTTTTACAGCTGCAATAGCTTCTTTAGCAAGAGGCCCCATTTTTACAAACCACTGTTCAGAAAGCAGCGGTTCAATTGTTGTATTGCATCTCTGACATTTGCCGACGTTGTGTTCATGGTCTTTTACGCGGAGCAAGAAATTGTTGTAACTTAGCATATCAACAATTTTCTTTCTTGCTTCATACCTGTCTAAGCCCTGATAATCAGGCGGAACTTCAGCGCAAGCCTTCATTTTGCCTTCTTCATCAATAACCCATATAGGTGCAAAGTTGTGGCGCTTGCCGACTTCGTAGTCATTCGGATCATGTGCCGGCGTAATCTTTACAGCACCGGTTCCGAAGGATTTGTCAACATATTCATCTGCAATAATCGGGATTCTGCGTCCGCTAAGCGGTATCATAACAGTTTTGCCGATTAATTCAGAATACTTTTTATCACTCGGGTGAACTGCAATTGCAACATCGCCAAACATAGTTTCCGGCCTTGTTGTAGCAACTATTATCGCACCGGGTTCGCCTACAAGCGGGTAAGAGATTTCCCACAAATGGCCCTGCTCGGTTTCATACTCGGTTTCAATGTCGGAAATCGCGCTCTGGCAGCGGGGACACCAGTTAACGATATATGCGCCTTTATAAATTAGGCCTTTATTATATAAAGTAACAAAAACTTCTTTAACAGCTTCTGAACACCCTTCATCAAACGTAAATCTTTCTCTCGAACGGTCAAAAGAAGCGCCTAAGCGTTTGAATTGGTTAAGGATTGCAGATTTATGTTCATTAGCCCATTTCCAGGTGCGTTTTAGGAATTCTTCCCGTCCGATATCGTGGCGGGTTAAACCTTCTTTTCTAAGCTCTTTTTCTACAACAGCCTGAGTTGCAATACCGGCGTGGTCAGTTCCCGGAATCCATAAAGCTTCGTATCCGCTCATTCTGTGATAGCGGGTTAAAATATCTTGCAAAGTCCCATCAAGCGCATGCCCCATATGCAAAACGCCGGTAACGTTTGGAGGAGGGATTACAATTGTGAAAGGCGGTTTGTTTGAATGCGCGTCCGCTCTAAAATAATTTCCATCTTCCCAGAATTTATAAATTTTTTCTTCTGTAGACTTTGCATCATAAACTGTAGGTAAATCTTCTATTTTTATCTTAGTTTCTGTCATAATAATCCCTCGCTAGTATATTAATATCAGAATAACATAAAAATAAAAATTTACTTAAATTTATGACTAATTTTTATTCCGAGGAAATTTATTTTTAAAGTATTGAAAACTTTTTTTTCGTAGTTTATTTTTTCACTCTTGTAAGGAGATTTTTTGTAATACTTGAGCCACAGCTTGTGTTTTATAACATTTTTAACTTTCCATGGTTTTTCAAGCGTGTAGTGAAAAATTACGGGTGTTCCTGCGGCCTCCCGATATTCTTCCATCGAATGTCTGGGACAATTCTTTAATAATTTTTTGTATTTATAAAAATGCAAGTTGTAATTATATTTAAGCGGAAGATATTTTATTTTGTCTTTGCAGACATAGTTTATAATATCCTCGGACATTACTTTAAAATTTCCGATATGCTTGACGAATTCTTTATCCAGAGCTTTTTCTTTTATTTTTTTCAAATCCATAAGCATAACACCTATGTTGATACGCTTCCCCTCATCTAATTTTAGTACATTTTGAACGTACTCCCTGTTATAAACATCATGCGGCCTAAAATAACACCCGCCTATAATATTTTCTCCTAAATCTATGTTATACAATTCTGTCAAATCATCTAAAACAACAAGGTCACCATCTAATGCAATAACTTTTTCTTCATCAATAAATTCCGGAAGTATTAATCTAAAATAGTCTGTACTCGTAACCTTTTCAAGATTTGCCTGAAATCCTTCTAGAGCCTTTTTATTTTCAATAATATTTATTGAACATTCATTATTTTCAAGAGATTTAAGCCTCTTATAATGCTTTTCAGAAAGCTCCGGAGTTAACAGGTAGATTTTATAAAAAGTACTGTTATTTTTGTTATCTAGTAAAGATGTTATTGCGACTGCCGTAGGTATTGCATAACCATCGTCAAGCGCAAAAACAACAGGAATTGTGTTATACTTGTTCTCTAGTTTTTTCATATTCACTCCTCATTTTTAATAAATAATCCATTGCCTCTTCGATTTCACATCTGCATTTCTTTTCCGGATTTACGTAGTATGAATACATAATGTATGCAATGTAAAAAATTTCTTCTAAACT
>CALUSZ010000160.1 GCA_944323495.1 Candidatus Gastranaerophilales bacterium | reverse complement strand
CTCTACCAACTGAGCTACTTCCGCTTATATATTAACTTTTCAAATACTTAGGCTCAGTTGGTAGAGTATGAATCGTAGATACGTTCGGCTCATTTCAACCTTACCTTTTTGCTTCAGCTCCCCCAATCGCCTCTCGCGGCAACTGAGCTACTTCCGCTTATATATTAACTTTTCAAATACTTAGGCTCAGTTGGTAGAGTATGAATCGTAGATACGTTCGGCTCATTTCAACCTTACCTTTTTGCTTCAGCTCCCCAATCGCCTCTCGCGGCAACTGAGCTACTTCCGCAACAAAATTATTCTATCCTGAACAAAATTATTTTTCAAGTCTTTTATTGTGGAAGTGCTGTAGCGGCTCCTTCAAGCGGTTCATCTGCGGACGGCTCTGCGGCAGATGAACTTGCCTGCATCTCTTCCGGAGCTGTATGCGCATATAGACGCAGACTTAATGTTGTTAGTAATATCTTTTTATCCTTATCATAAGGTTTTACATCAAGTTCATTAATTTTTATGTAATAAGGATATTGATATATATCTTGTATCAGCTTACCAAGATTTACATAATTTGAAACCAATTCCATATTTACATCACATACAAAATATACATCTTTTCCAAATTTTACAAAAGAATCTGCTTCCGGATTATAGATATAATCAATAGCTTTAATCTTTACAGAATTTGAGTGAACCATCTCAATCACATCGCTATAAAGAGTAAAGAACAATGTATCATTACCTAAATCAGACTCAACAGGAGAGTAAATCTTCTTTTGCGAAGTGCCTATAGAATCCTTAATCTGTTTGATTTTTTTCTTTACAATTTCCAGTTCACTTTTCTTTTTAGCTAAATCTCCTTCTTTTTGCGAAATAGAACTTTCTTGAGACTGCATAGTACTTATCATTGGTGCAATAATCTTATACGCACCAAATATAAGTATTGCAACTATTACACAAAAACCTATAACACCATAATACTTTTTATTTTTATCCATTTCTAGACTAACCCTTTTTACTTAATATCTTCTATATCAGGTAAGGCTCCAGCAGAAGCATTGCCGTCTGTATTACCATCTTTTTTAAGATCATCCTTAGAGACTTCCGGTTCATCAGAAATTCTGAATTCATAGAAATCTGCATTCATAGATGTTAATATTGAATCCGTATCAAATTCTTGAGATTGTCCATCCAGACCTTCCAAATTATCAATAGCCTGCAGTTTTGAACTAGCTGCAAGTCCGAGTTTTTGCAATTTAATCTCTGAATTTGTATTATAATCTTTGATACTTCTAAAGAAAGCATAAACACTTTCAAGATTATCAGCCTGACCCTCAATTGTAGTCTTATCAGATAACTTCAGATGTGTAAGCCAGAGCTTTTTAGGAATTTCTGTACCTACAATTGTATAATAAGAATAAATATTCTTATTATGTTCTAAACCAGCTCTAATTTCAAAACCTTCATCAAATAAATCCGCTGAAATATTTTTATTTTCATCCAAGAATTTTTGAATGGAGGCAATATCACTATCTAAGCTCTCCATTTTTGCTTTTTGACTTTTTATAGTACTAGATAAATATATAAAACCTATCAAAGTAGGTACAATTGTTAGTATAGCTATCACTATAAGTGCTTTTATCAAATTCTCAAGAGAAAGTACATATGTCTTTCCGCCCAGAGTAATTTCCGGAGGCTGCTCACTTACCCAAATATCACCTAATGTTTTATTAAAGAGGTTAAAATGAACACTCGTAAGAGGTTCAAAATCTTTATAAATAGCAGCACCAATAATATCAAGAGAAACAACCGGAGCAAGTGATTCATCAATATCCGGTGCTAAATCCATAAATGCTTCTTTTGAATAGCTGTTTGCTTCCTGGTGAATAATAGGTGCAGAGTATGTCAATTTGCTTGCAAGAACTTCTGCACTTATTACATTTGTTTTTGACACAACACAAAGGTACTTAGCCGGCAAATTTTTCAATAGCGGAGAGACTGCACTAATTACGGTCGAATAATTTTCTGCATCTCCTAATACCTCTCCTATGCTTATTTTTTCTTCGAAAGAATCTACAAAGTTTCTTCCTATCATGGAAATAACCCTGCAGCAGAATGTTTCTACTATCATAAGAACCCAAGAAACATCAGGCTCTACATTAACCCTTTCCTTCAGTATTAAGGCTCTAAGTATAGAGTTAACAGATTCATCTATTGCATAAATCTTATAGCCCAGGTCTTTAATAGCCTGTGAAATTTCAATAAGTGTATTTTTTTGAGCTGCAATATATGCAATTTTATTAAACTGAATAGTAGAATTCGGAAGTAATGTTGCACTTGTTGCGGGTTCAGAATTTTTATAATACGGAATTTCCGCGAGCTCTTCGTCTATTGCATTAGTAATTTGCTCTTCATCCAATGCAGCAGGATAGTCATTTACCTTAAAAGTAACTGTTGGAATATTTAAAACAATTGCGGCTCCTTTTGGTATCTGCAATTCAAAAAATAATTCCTGAAAGGTTTCTTTAAATATATCTACATCCGCAATATCTCTTCTATTAATATCATAGTCTAAAGGTCTTACGCCGTATTTTAAAACGGTCTGGCTTGCCATATCTATCTGTGCGACCTCTAATCCCACCTCAGGAGTCACAGATACGCCTACTATTACACTCTTCTTAAATAATTCCATGCCTGTTTCTTCCTATTTTTTTTTATTGTACAATAAAATTTAAATTTTGTACACAGGATAAATAGATGAAAAATTTAATTGAGAAAATAAAAAAATTAAAATCAGAAAAAAATGCAATAGTACTGGCACACAGCTATCAAAACATTGAAATTGACGAAGTTGCGGATTTTGTGGGAGATTCTTTATACCTAAGCCGTAAAGCGGAAAAAACAGATGCAGATATTATAGTTTTTGCCGGTGTATATTTTATGGCACAGACAGCAAAAATCATTTCACCGTCAAAAAAAGTACTGCTTCCAAATTTGAATGCAGGTTGCTTAATGGCAGATATGATTAACCATGAGCAGATGGTCAAGTTCAAGAAAGATTATCCGGACACACCGGTTGTGTGTTACATAAATTCTACAGCAGAAGTTAAGGCTGAATGCGATATTTGCTGTACAAGTTCGAATGCTGTTGATATTGTTCGCAGCCTAAATACTAATAAAGTATTATTTATTCCGGATGCTAATTTGGGTAAATGGGTAGAAGGGCAGCTTAACGGAGTAGAAGTTATAACTTATGACGGCAACTGTCCGGTTCATCATAATGTTAAAAAAAGTGACATAGAAGAGGCGCGCCAAAAGTATCCGCATGCTAAAATACTTATCCATCCGGAGTGCAGGCCGGAAGTCAGCATGCTTGGGGATTATGTAGGAAGCACCAGCGGAATTATTGATTATGTTAAGAAGAGTCTTGACAGACAGTTTGTAATAGTAACAGAAAAAGGGGTTGCAGACAGGCTAAAACGTGATTATCCTGATAGAGAATTTATCTTAATAAAAGATAACATGCTCTGCGAGAGCATGAAACTTACAACCCTTGAAGAAATTTGGCATGCTCTTGAATATGAAGTTAATGAAATAAATCTTGACGAAGAAGTCAGAAGATTAAGTTACAACTGTATAGATAGAATGCTTAAGGTGCCTGTATAATGGAAGATACAATTATTTATGGAAAAAACGCTGTAATAGAAGCTCTTGAATCCGGAAGCAGAGAATTCAACAAAATTCTTATATCACAAAGCGCCAGAGCGGATGTAAAGATTGAAAAAATTAAAGAACTGGCCAAAGAGCAGGGAATAATTTTCCAATTTACGGCTTTGCAAAAACTCAATCAGCTGGTACCAGAAGGCAGGCATCAAGGGGTTATCGCCCAATTGTCACCTGTAAAATATACAGATTTGGACGATTTTATTGAAAACATAGGCGGAAATGTAGTTATTTTAGACGGGGTTGAAGATTCACATAATGTAGGAGCAATAATAAGAACAGCCGTATGCGCCGGAATTAAGGGAATAATTCTGCCGTCAAGACGCGGAGTTTTAATAAATTCTACAGTAGAAAAAACCAGCGCCGGAGCTGTTAACCATATCTCAATAATAAAAGTCAACAGCCTTATTAATGCAGTTCAAAGATTAAAAGAAAACAACTATTGGGTAATTGCATCAGATCATCATGCAAAAGATAATTATTATGATATTGATTATTCAAATATGAACTTCGCACTTATCATGGGTGCTGAGCATGCAGGAATATCAAGATCCTTGTTGAAACTAGCGGATTTTATTGTTAAAATTCCCATGTTAACAAATTTTAATTCTTTAAATGTTTCTAACGCTGCTGCTATAATATTATTTGAAAGCATCAGGTGGAAAACAGAAAATATTAGAAAATGAGGGCGTCAAAATGGCAAAAAAGAGCGAAACATTAAATATAATAGCAGACGACATTTCTGATGAGGGGGTTGATTTTAATAGCATTGAACCGATTGAGGATGATGAAGATTCAATTTCTATTGAAGAACCTAAAACACAGGAAAGTCTAAGCTCTGTTAATTCTGATGATTCCGTAAGAATTTATCTGCAACAGATAGGAAAAATACCGCTCTTATCACCGGAAGAAGAACTCGAAGTCGCTAAAAAGATTTATGAAACACACAGCGAAATTGCAAGAAAAGTGCTTATAAATGCTAATTTGAGACTTGTAGTAAGTATTGCTAAAAAATATATAGGAAGAGGCCTCTCATTTCTTGATTTAATTCAGGAAGGTAATATGGGGCTTATAAAAGCAACAGAAAAATTTGATTACACAAAGGGATATAAGTTTTCGACTTATGCAACCTGGTGGATTCAGCAGTCAATAACAAGAGCTATTGCCGATAAGGCCAGAATTATAAGACTTCCGATTCATTTAATTGAATCCATAAACAAAATCAAAAAAGCCACAATGGATTTAACGACAGAGCTGGGAAGAATTCCCAATAAACAGGAAATTGCTGATAAGATGGGTATTTCAGTTAACAAGCTGACATCCATTATTAAATCAACCCAGTCTACAATAAGTATTGATACCCCTACCGGACAAAAAGATGATTCAAATAAGATTATTGACTATATAGTTGATGAATCAACCATTGCTCCGGATTCTCTTGTTTCACAAGAGAGCATGCTTGATGATATCAAAGGCATGCTCGAACAGTTAAGCCAGAAAGAGAGAGATGTTCTTATTTTAAGATTTGGGCTTAATAACGACGGGAATAAAAAGACTTTGGATGAAATCGGCTCTATTTACGGTGTTTCACGTGAAAGAATAAGACAAATTGAAAACAGAGCTATTTCAAAATTAAAGAAATTATGTAAGAATAAAAATCTAACATCTGGATTGAAAAACTATTTTGGAGCATAAACTACATAATGGCTGATATAGATAGAATTAATGAATTAATTGGAGAAAAAGATTTTACAACAGCGCAAGAGCTGGTTGACAGTGCGCTTAAGGATGAGCCGGATAATATTGAACTAATTAAGTCAGCGGGGCTCATTGCAGTTAATCTGGAAGAGTGGATAAGTGCAAGAAACAAGTTTGAAACCGTTGTAAAGTTTAAGCCTGACGATGCAACTGCCTGGTTTTATCTTGCAAGCTGTTATAACAACCTCGGAGACTTTATCGCAGCTAAGAATGCGTACATGACTGTTACAAAACTACGCTCCGGCTATATTGAAGCTTATAAGAGCCTGTGCGTAATACTTATGAAGTTAAATGAACCGGAAGAAGCTATTAAATACGCGTGTATAGCAAATGCTGCGATGCCGGATGATTATCTTTTTGACTTCGTAATCGGAACCGCATATATGAAGATAAAAGAATTTTCAAAAAGCATAGAGCCATTTGAAAGAGCGTTGAAAAAATCTCCGGATAATATTGGAATTTATAATAGTCTTGGAACAGCTTATATGGCATCAAAGCAGAGTGACAAAGCTGTTAAATGTTACCAAAAGGCTCTTGAGCTTAGTCCTAAAAATCCTATGGCTTATTATAATCTTGGCTCAGCATATCAAATACAACAAAATCATGAAGAAGCCTGCAGGTATTTAAAAAAAGCGGTAGAATTAGACGGCAGCGATGAGAGTTTTCAAATTGCACTTGCAATGTCAGAAGTAAAATCCGGAAAATTTGAAGAAGCCATTGAGTTATATAAAAATCTTATTATACAGTATCCGCAAAAAGAAAATTATAAATATAATCTTGCAGCCTGCTACGAAGCAATGGGGAGGATACCGGCTGCAATAACAATGCTGGAAGAGATGGTTTATATAAACCCGAAGTTTATACTTCCGGCGCAAAAGCTTGCAGGTTTATATATAAAGACAAACCAGCTGAATAAAGCAAAGGATATTTACGATAGAATTCTTTTAAAAAACAATCCTTCTCCTGAAATATTGCATCAGTATGCAATATTATCATCAAGTCTTTGTGATACAGATACTGCGGAAAGAATATTAAAAAAAGTTATTCGGATGAATCCGGAAATTTCTAAAGCGCATAAGGATTTGGGTATTATTTATCTTAATAAACGGCTTTTTGATTATGCAGAAGAAGAATTCAAAACTGCATTGAAATTAGCACCTAATGATTTTGAGATATTATTTGAATATGGTAATTTTCTTTATTCAATATCAAAAAATAACGAAGCAGAAAGGTATTATCTTGAAGCACTTGAAGTTGAGCCTGATAATATTTTAGCCCTAACTTTTACGGCTCTAAATAAACTTATATTAAACCAGCTTGACAGTGCAAAAGAATATATCTTAAAGGCACTTAAAATAAACCCGCATCATGAATACATCCAATTTTGCGCAGGCCGGATTTTATATGCAAGACAAGAATTTGAAGAAGCAAAACACTACCTGATTCATGCAGTAGAACAGAATCCGGATATTGAAACACAAAACACACTTGCTCTTACATACTACGAACTGGGTGAATACGAATCTGCCATAAATATATTTAATAACATTCTGGCTAAAAAGCCCGATAATATATCTATACTCATGAGCATAGCAAAATGTTATGAAGGTTTAAAGAACAATGACAAGGCTCTTGAATATTTGGATAGAGTCGTTACGATTTTTCCGGAAGATGAAGAAGCACATGAGATGATAAGAAAGTTATCATAACAAAAAATTTTTTTACAGGTTTTGATAGAATATGCAAATTTCCCCGATAACAACATATACATCCGTTGGTTTTCAAGGCAATAACAGACGGGTAACAGACAAAACCGGTGCTCTTCTTTATAAAACAACAACTTATTTTTTTAGAAATGATTTGGACTGGGATAAATTTATAAATCTTTTAATTTCAAAATATCAAAACACTCCAAGAGTTAATCTTATAGACCATATCTGCTCAAACGGTCCGGAAACTTATTCACTTATAATGAAACTATTAACCCGTCTTGGTATCAATGCAGAAAAATTTTTCCCGATACAGGCTAAAGACATTAATAAAGAGAACATCTTAAGTGCGCAAAATGGCGGAGGGATGGGAATAAGCAATGAGGATATATACAAAATTAATTATTATACAAATAATAATATAAATAATTTTTTAAATTTTAAACCATCACAAAATCCGGAACACCAGCTTGCAGTTACGGCAAAGCCGATTTTAAAAAACAGGGTTCAATTTTCACAGGGAGATATTTTTCAGGATATAGAAAACATTCCGGGAAAAAATACAGTCCTATTATGCCGCAATTTCTGGATGTATTTAAAAGAGGATGAATGCGAACTTCTTGCAAAAAAATTAGGCAGTAAATTTGACAATACAAGTCTTATTGTACTCGGAGAACATGATATAAATAAAAGCCGCGCAGCAGAATATTTAAAAAAATATGGATTTATACCTCTTTCAATACCGTATGTCTACTCTCCATCAGCATAATTTGTCAATTTGCGCTCCGATGCGTGCATAATTGATGTAATAATAATTAAACACCAAAACGGCCATAAACACCAGATAATAGAAATTTATAATCGTAAAAATAAAATGAGTAATAATATTCATTCCGAAAATTGTCGTTAATATAGACAATATAAAGTATGAAAAAAACAGTCCTAAAAATAATACCAAATTTTTAAAAAATTTTCTGCTGAATAAATCCTTTAGTGATAAAAAATAAGCTTTTATAGGATTCTTTTCTTTAAAAAACATAGCCGGCGCATAGAACATTACGGCAAAATAAGTCACAGTCATAGATGCAAACAATAACAAATTCCAAGCATTAAGTCTAAACAACTGTTCTTCGTTTAAAGAAAGCAGCATGCTTTTTAACTCCTCAAACGACTCCATAGATTTAGCCAGAACCTCCGGCGAAATTCCAATATCTCCAATCATTTTCATGCCGGTAAAATATGCAGCTAAAACAATTGCGGAAGCAATAACAAAACCAATCGCCATTGCACCTAAAACCGGCAGAAAATATTCTCCGACTCCGGCTGGAAATTCCTTAATCAAAAAATTTGGTTCCTCCATATCCGGCTCTTTTACCCCTTCACGAATCATAAAAAACCAGCCGGATAGAAATGCCCCGAGCATAAACGTAAATAAAATAAGAGCAATAATAAGGCTTATTGTATTTCCGCCAATTGAAAAAAGAATATATAAACTCGACAAAAGTGAAAACAAAATTAGCGGTGTTGCAAGTATAATATATTTATTTGTAAGCTTAAAGCTCTCTTTTATACAATTTGACATTTTATCTCCTAAACCCTGTACTGTATAACTTCCTGCTCAATAATATCATCAGAGACTTTTGAGGCAAACTCTCTAAAATTATTTGCAATATTAGAAGATGCGTTAATTTCTGCAATAGCAGCCCCTTTATTTACAGCATCCATAATAGTAAAGTAATTGTTCGGCACCCTCCAATAAATCTTTTCACCAAGAGTGTTTTCAATATCCTCAATTTTTATTTCATCATTATCCATATATCTGTTAATAATAATTTTAACCTTATCACCCGGATATTTTCTTGATCTGAAAAGATTTAAACATCTTTGTGCATTTCTAATCGCCGGAATATTAACTATAGTAGTAAAAATTATCCAATCCGAGCAATCAAGAATTTTAAGCGAATTTTCATCAATATTAGCAGACATATCTACTACAATATATGGAAAAACTTTCTTTAACGCCTTAAAAAGCTTTGTAATCTGTTGAGGCGTAATACTTTCAGACTGTTCAATATAACTTGGATCAGCAAGAACGTATAAAGACGTATCCTTGTATTTTTCAAATGCCTTAATAAAAATATCCTCATCCTTATCCAGCATATTTTTTATAACATAGCTGACATCAAAAGCCGGATTCAGGTTCAAAAAAGTAGAAACATCGCCAAGCTGGAGGTTCAAATCAATAAGAGCAGTATTAACCTTTGTAACCCTGGCAAGTTCCGCCGCAAGATTAACAGCAATAGTAGTTTTCCCGATACCGCCTTTATTAGAATATATTGTTATAATCTTAGATTGTGAAGAATCATCATCAGGGTTAATGCTTGATAAAACTGATAAAACTCTTAACAAATCCTCCCTTAAGACCGGCTTTGGCAAAAATTCCTTTGCCCCGACCCGCAGAGCTTTAATGATTGTATTAGTAGAATAATCAGAAGAAGTTATAACCAGTCTTGGCGTAAAAAGCTTTATTTTCTCCGCAATTTCTTTAATATCCCCATCCGATTGAGAAGAAATATCCATAATAACAATACAGTCCGCACCTATTTCCTTTAATTTTTCGTACCCTTTTAAATAATCTCCAAAGAGACAAATATCAGAACCAAACCCTGCTTCTTCAATATACCCTTTTATAACCTCTCTGGAATTTTCATTTTTATCCAAAACAAGTACTGAAAGATTATTTTGCATATAAGACCTCTTCTCTGCTAAAAATGTCTGTTTTAAATATACCTCAAATTAAGCCGAAGAACAATCTATTTTTTATCCAGAATATCTGCTAAATCTTTTTTTACAGAGGTTAAGCCTTTTATATCAAATACCTTCTGCAATGTATCAATTAAATTCGGATTAAGAATAATTGGCGTACATTTACCTACATATACAGATATATTTTTATTTTTGCTAAGATAAATCATCTGCGACATAGTATGCCTGTCACATTTAGGGAAGAATACCGTTATAGGTATATTGTATTCTCCGGTTAAACCTTCAGCGAATTCTGCTGCTGCAAAAATATCAAAACAAGCATTAAGACATATAACATTTTCCTTATGTCTGCAGTATGAAAGAGAGAGAATTAAAACATCTTCAGGAGTTTGTTTAATAAGTTTATCGAAATAAGCCTGCTGTTCCATGGTATATCCGCTAAGCCCTATTATAAATATTTGGGAATATTCTCTTTGCTGAATTTTTTTTCTAACCTCATCAATAGAATTATCATAATCATATCCTATCGTAACGGTTTCGCACTGTTTTCCGGTCTTGAAACCTTTAGCATCTTCAGCGGATTTTATCACATCAGAGAAATCCTTATTTTTGATTGATATAACGCCCTTAGAGTAAGCAAAGTCAGTTGTATATAACAATCCTCGGTATAAATTTTCCACATTATATAGAGAATGTCTCGTAAGTATAATAGGTCCCGGGAAAGTAGCAAAATCCAGCAGGCAGTTTTCCATGCCCTGCCCATACTGTCCTTTCAGGTTTTTATATTCTGCAAATTTAGGAAATGTATGCGCAAGCATCATTTCATCATGCGTATAAACATCAATATCTTTATCCTTAACGGCTTCAAGAACATCTTCGAGCTCTCTTATATTAGAGCCTACAACTAATATCGCCTTTCCGGGAGTTGTAGAGTATGATACGTCATTAATTCTCTGTTTACCATACCGTTCTTCCTGTTTTAAGCGTACAAGTTTCATAAGTTTATTATCAATATTTGAAGCATCTTCAAGAAGAGATTTAAATGTTTCACTATCCTGCTTTTCTATATTTAATGAGTTTAGAAGTTTCAAAATAGTTAAAAATCCTTCTTTTTCGTCAGCACCAAATGTCTCCAAATCAAGGATATTTGTGCAAATACTTTTTGCAATTGCAAACAAGATTTTATACAAGTCTCTAATTTCCTGCGGGACCTCCTGAACTTTTTTTAAAAATTCTTTCTCTCCCATCTGGATAGATTTTATAATATCTGCTTTTTTATTGAATTTTAAAACAGATTTTAAACATTCAGGAACAATGTTATTTTCTTGGCACTGGCTTTCATATTCTTTAATAATCCGCGGCAAAATTTGATCAAACTTTCCCGTCACGGCTTTAAAGTCTGTTTCAGAGAATTCCGGATTTGAAACAATTATAGATATCGTATTCAATATAATATCTTTTGCCTGACTGTCAAGGTTTCCGTTTTCGTATAACTTCAGTGCATAATAAGAAGTTAATCTTAAATACAAAACAAGAATCTCCTGCAGAGAAGAAGTTCTCGGGTTAACTGAACATATTCCGCGCGAAACGCAGCTGTCATATTGATAATCTTCGTTGTAAATCATAGCAAGTATATGATAAATTTAATCGAAACAGATTTAATTACCCTCAAGGATAATTTATTCGGCTAATATGTAAAAAAATATAACAAAAGACTTGACAAAATTCTATTTTTAATGTAATGTGCAAGCGTGTGTGTTAAAGAGAGGTATAAAATTATGAAAATTTATGCTATCCAAAATGGTGAAGTGTCCAGAGCTGCGGTAAAAACGGGAAAAGCACAGTGCAGACAAGCATTAGCTGGGCTTCATTATGATGAACCAGCCGGAGATTCCGTATCCTTTAAAAGCAAAGCCGTAAAAGGAGCTGGAATCGGGGCATTACTTGGAGTAGGAGCTTTAGGCTTGATATCAGTATTATCAGGCGGTTTAGCGACTCCGCTGGCATTCGGAGCCTATGCAGCAACATACGGAGCGATAGGCGGAGCTGCAGGAAACATTTTAGACCAGATGGATGAGGATAAAAAAGGCAAAAAAAATAAATAGTTTTTGTTTTATTATCCCAAAACCTGCCGGATGAATTGAATATTCAATTCATCTTTTTTGATATTTAGGAGGATTGTGTGCTATAATCTAACAAAAATCAGGAGAAAATTTCAATGTTTAGCACAGATATTACCTATGAAGTTGTAACTTTTGCAATCGGAGATACGAAATCAGGCTCTAAGATGGGCAAACTTCAGTTAAAAGACCCCGAATCAGGAGAACTCTTAAATTGCATTCTCTGGGAAGAAGCGCTTAACAGAATGGATATGAAATTGTTTAGAAGCGGCAATCTTTTGAGAATTGTATCCGGCTCTTTTAACGAAAGGTATAATAACTGTCTTGTATCTTCACTTGAACTTATCAAAGAAGCAAAAACCGGAATTGATAAAGATGAACAGGAAAAAGTTTTTAAAGAACTTGAAGAATATATAGCCAAAATCAAAGACGAAAATTTAAGAAATTTTGTAGAAAAAATATACTCTGAAAACAGGGAAAAAATTCTAATTTCTCCTGCGGCAAAACTTATGCACCACAACTATATCGGCGGGTTAATGGTTCATACGCTGGAATGCTTAAAATATGCAGAAAAAAATATGGAAATATTTTTCCAGCGTGTAAAACAAGATGAAGTCTATGCCGCCTGCCTGCTTCATGATATAGGTAAAATTTTTGAATACACAGTTGACACGGAATCAGGCCTTATAGATTATGATGAAAATTTTAGAAAGGAATGGATTTCACATTCGCAATACGGTTTCTCAATCTGCATGACAGCCGGTTTTAAACGTGTGGCTAAAATGATTGCAGCCCATCACGGCAGAGCAGAATGGGGAGCTATCGTAGATTTGAATGAAAAAGATTTAGAACCTTATGTTTACTTGATTCATCACATTGATGACCTGTCAGCAAAATTCGGCAAAACAAATGTTGCAATGCTTGGATAAATAAATTGTAAACAATTTTGAACCTGCCATCTTGACACCCTAAAAAGGCTTGTGTTTAAATGTTTAATATAAATAGTATTAGATAGGTTAATCGTATCTAAACGGGCAGATGGACATACAGAAGAATCAAATACAAATCAATGTTCCTCTCCCCTACGATTCCTCAAAAAAGAAAGGAAGTACATATGTACGCAATAGTCGAAACAGGCGGTAAACAATACCAGGTTGAAGAAGGACGTTATGTTGACGTCGAATTATTAGGCGAAGAAAAAGACGCTAAAGTTGTTTTTGATAAAGTCGTTATGATTGTTAACGGCAAAAAATCAAAAGTAGGCCAGCCATATGTAGCTAATGCTAAAGTTGAAGGAACAATTGTTAAAAACGACAAAGCAAAGAAAATTATTGTATTCAAACAAAGACCTAAAAAAGGCTACAGAAAAAAACAAGGACACAGACAGGGTTTTGCAAGAGTTATGATTAACAAAATCAGAACAACTGCAGCAAAGGCAAAAACAGAAGCTGTAGAAACCGCTGAATAAGTTATAGATAATAAATTTAAAGGAGAATAAAAATGGCACATAAGAAAGGTATGGGATCAACCCGTAACGGCCGCGATTCGGAAGCGAAGCGATTAGGCGTTAAAAAATTCGGCGGTGAAATTGTTAAAGCCGGAAATATTCTTGTACGTCAAAGAGGAACAAAAATTCACCCGGGCAACAATGTAGGTATCGGCTCAGATGATACTTTGTTTGCGCTGATTGACGGCCAGGTTAAATTTGAACCGCACAGACGCGATAGAAAACAAGTTTCTGTTTACGCTGTGTAATCGGAAGGTTAAAAAATAAAAAAGCTTCTCTTTGATTAAGAGAAGCTTTTTTATTGCTCATATCTTGAAAATATAGTATAATTTACTCGTATCCCGATTAAAATAAGGAAGAGAAGATATGAGTGAGATTTGCAAAAATTGGACGCAATGGCTTAAGAAGAACCGTTTTGCCGGCCAGACTCCTGAGATGGTAGAACAGACAACCAAATGGTTAGAAGCGGTAAGAGACGTTATTTTAGTGTACGCGGAAATCAAACCTTATGATGTTGTTTTGGACATCGGCTGCGGAACAGGGTTACTTGCTTTTAAAGCTCTTGAAATGCAGGATTGCAAGGGTAAAGTCATCTTTTCAGACATGTTTCAAGATTGTCTTGATGACTGCAAAAAAATTCTTGACGAAGCCGGAGTAACGAGCGGATATGAGCTTTTAAAATGTCCTGTTCAGCATATAGCTCTTCCAGAGAGTACTGTGCATAAAGCACTTATGCGCTCTGTACTGGTGCATGTTGTTAACAAACAGCCGGCTTTCAATGAAATATACAGGGTTCTAAAGCCGGGCGGGAAGTTATGCGCATTTGAGCCTATTATCCGCTCTAATACAAGGTATTGGGAAATTCTTGATCCTATGTATATAGAAAAATACGAGGATTTTAAGCGTGCTGAAAATGAGATTATGGAAAATCCGCTTGATTCTCTGTGTAACTTTGATGAACATACTCTCAAGACAAATCTTGAGATTGCCGGATTTTCAATACCTGATGTAAAACTTCAGGAAGTACGCTCGCAATACGTTGTTCAACCTAATATGGTAAGGGAATGGTTTATAAATCCGCCATCTCCGGATCAGCCTTCTACAAGAGAGAGATATCTCAAGTATTTTGATGAAGCAACTGTTGAAAAATATATGCAGGACGTTCAAAATTATCTGACAGGACGCGAAATTAGCTTAAAAACAAATGCAGTATTTATTAATGCAACAAAATAGAGGGAGAGGTAGAATATGGAACAACAAACAGCAATAATTATACCGGCACGGTACGGCTCTTCAAGATTAGAAGGTAAACCGCTATTGAGGGCCAATAACAAACCTATAATTCAATGGGTTTGGGAAAAGGCTTCTAATTGTCCCCTCGCAGACCGTGTTATTGTTGCAACGGATGATGAGAGAATTTTTGATGCGTGCAAATCTTTCGGTGCAGAAGTCGAGATGACATCTTTGAATCATAAAAGCGGAAGCGACAGGATTGCAGAAGTTGCAGAAAGGCACCCGGAAATTGCTTATATTGTTAATCTTCAAGGTGATGAACCTTTGATTGAGAAGAGCAATATTGAACTTGTAATCAAAGGTATAAAAGAAGATAAGAATGCTGATATCTCTACCCTTATAAGAAAAATTACGGACGAAAAAGATATTAATAATCCAAACCTTGTAAAATGCGTATTTGATATAAACCACTATGCAATGTACTTTTCGCGCTCAAAAATACCTTTTGAAAGAGGCAACAATAAAGGGGAGTTTTACGGACATCTCGGTATATACGGCTACAAGAGAGAGGCACTATTCAAAATGACAAAGCTTCCGCAGTCAATGTGTGAAATTTCAGAAAGCCTTGAACAGCTAAGAGCACTCCAAAACGGTATGAGAATTAAAGTAGCAATCGTGGATAACGTTCCTGTCGGGATTGATACAATGGAAGATTTCGAGCATTTCAAATCCATGATTGAGGGATAAATTAGGATACAAACTTAGCATAGAAATAAGAAAATATATTGATTATTTTACATCTTATTGATATGATAAATTTGTACATTTAAAACAGAATACAGGCAGAAGATTTTAACAATGCATTTTAACTATCAGGAAAGGAGGTTAAAATGATAGTTAAAATCAACGAAAAAGAACTAATACTATTAATAGTATTAGTTCTACTACTCAAGTCCTTTAACTAGGACGCGGGTAAGGGTGTTGGCGTCACCCTTGCCTGTATTCTCATTATAACCGATTTTTCATTTTTTACAAGTAGACAAAAAGGACCGGACTTTGAATATAAAAACTGAAATTACTAAATTACATTACACAAAAGAGCCTAAGGGCTTGTTATTCAATATTCTTAAATTTTGCTCTATATTTTATGGAGCAGGAAGCAGATTGAAGAATTTTTTATATGATAAAAAGATCTTGAGACCTAAAAAAGTTGATGCGTTTGTAATCTCAATCGGGAACTTCACAACCGGAGGGGTCGGCAAGACTCCTGTAACAGCAGAAATCGCGAAATATTTCGTTGAAAAAGGAGAGAAGGTCGCAATAATATCACGCGGTTACGGCGGAAAATTAAATAATAAGCAAGTAAATGTAATTTCTGACGGGATTAATTTATATTACAAAGCTGATATGGCAGGAGATGAGCCCTATTGGTTTGCAGTAAACCTTAATATGTGTGCTGTTTTAACCTGCGCAGACAGGTTTAAGGCCGCAAAGTATGCAGTTGAGAATCTAGGTGTTACAAAGATTATCTTAGATGATGCGTTTCAGCATAGAAAAATGCATCGGGACTTAGACATAGTACTTGTTGATTCACAAAAAATGTTCGGAAATGAAAATCTGCTCCCTGCAGGGCCTCTAAGAGAAGGCTTGGAAGGCTTTCGGCGCATTGATAAATTGTTAATTGTAAGCAAAAATGTTGACCATACAAGAGCTGAAAAACTCGCAAAAATAATAGAAAAAAAACAGAAGGTTAAAACTGAACTTTGTAAAATTGAGCCGGATTATATTTATAATATTATCTTTGGAGAACATTTAGAAAAAGGTGGCGAAATTACGGCCTTATCTGCAATCGGGCAGCCGGAACAATTTTATAAATTTTTAGAAAAAGATTATAAAATCAAAGATAAACTAACTTTTGACGATCATCATCAATATACAAAAGATGATATAGAAAATATAAAAGGTATAATTGTAACTACGGAAAAAGATGCAGTTAAACTTGCACATTTCAGTAATGCGAATATTTATGCACTAAAACTTAAAACAGTTTTAGATGTCGAAAGATTATGTTATAATCAACAAGAGAATAAAGCAGCCGGATAATCGCGCCCTTTGGGGTGAGGAAAGTCCGTGCATCCAAGGACAGGCCGCCGGAGAAACTCCGGGCAGCGCGAGTTGGCGGAAAGTGGCACAGGAAATATACTGCTAACCACCTTTTTGAAAGGCAGGAGCGATGGTGCAACGGTGAGTTAAGAGCTTCACCAGCGGTATCGGAAGGTATCGGCTAGCTAAACCCCGGCCGGATGCAAGATTGAATAAGGCGCTTGAGGTGTCCGCCGAGCCTTGAAAAATCGCTAGAGATTGGGAGCAATCCCAATACCAGACAGATGATTATCAGTACACTTTCTCACTAAAGTGGAAAAACAGAACACGGCTTATGAGCTGCTTTATTCTTTTTTTATGAACTTACTATCTTTACGCCTGAACTTGTACCAAGCCTTGATGCTCCGGCTTCTATCATCCTTTCGGCAGCTTCTCTATCCCTTATTCCGCCAGATGCTTTAACCCCTAAACCGGAATCTTTTACTGTTTCATACATAAGCTTAACATCTTCAACTTTCGCTCCGACTCCGTTTTTTACAAAACCTGTCGATGTTTTTACAAAATCTGCCCGTCCCTGAATACACAACTCGCACGCCTTTTTTATCTCGTCTTTTGTAAGCAAATCAGTCTCTAGTATTACTTTGAGCGGTTTTCCCTGACAAGCAGCCTTAACCTTTGATATTTCATCTGCAATATACTCATAATCCCCGTCCTTAAGGCGTCCCGCATTCATTACCATATCAATTTCATCTGCGCCGTTTTTTACCGCATCAATGGTTTCAAGAATTTTTATCTCACCGGTATTTTGTCCCAAAGGAAAACCAATAACAGTAACAACTTTGACCTCTTTTCCTCCGGTTTCATTTAGATACTGCCTTGCAAAAGATACATTACAAGGGTTGACGCAAACCCCTAAAAAAGAGTATTTCACCGCCTCATCAAGAAGTTTTGTAACCTCTTCGCGTGTGGCATCTTGTTTTAATAATGTATGTTCTATATATTCATTCATAAACTATCTCCCCATAAAAAATATTGCAGTAACTATACCTTCAATTAAACAATAATATCCAAAAATTGCAAGAGAAAATTTTGATACAAATTTCAGAAAATATTTAATACAAACATAGCCTACAATCCCTGAAACAACAGTTCCTGCAATAATTGCAGCCCAGTTATAAGTTATTATTTCGTGAAAATCAATCTTCACAAGCGGGTAAACCATAGAAGCACCCAGTATTATCGGAATACTAAGCAGGAATGAATATCTTGCAGCGGTAGTTCTTTCCATACCGCTTAAGAGTCCGGTTGCAATAGTTAAACCGGAACGTGAAAATCCGGGAAGCGCAGCAAGACCCTGTGCTATTGCGATAAGAATAGAATTTTTTATTGAAATATCTTTTTTATCCGCATGTTTTTTTGACCAATATTCGCTAAATAAAAGCAAAACACCGGTTCCAATAAGGAGCATGCCGACAATTGAAGGCCGGAATACAAGCCCGCCGGCAACCTCGTTCAGCGGATAAGCAATTAAAACTGTTATAACGGTACCTAAAATTATATACATACCAAGTTTAAACTCTCTTGATGAGTAATCCTTGTTTTTTAATCCGAAATAAAGCGCTTTCAATATATCAAAAATCTCTTTTCTGAAATAGATTAAAACCGCAATCAATGTTCCCAGATGAAGCATTATATCAAGAAAAATTTCCTGATTAGATTCCTGAACAATTTCTATTCCCTTAAAAACTTTATAAAAATTAGAAGTAAAAACAAGATGAGCCGAGCTTGAAATCGGTAAAAATTCACTCAACCCCTGTACTATTCCCATTAAAATTGACTGTATTAAATCCATCACTCTATTCCTCGAAATAACTAGCGCAAGATGTTGCTGTCTCCCAGACAGAAATCTTTGATACAAGAACTATTTTTTCCTTAAGTTTTTCATATATAAATTTTGCAATCATCTCGCTGGAAGGACTCTCACCTAAAAAATAAGGCAATTCATTCAAGTCCTTGTGATCCAATAAGTCCAATATACTCTTCAATTCACGCTTCAAAACCTTGTAATCTACAAGAATATTGCTTTTATCCAATGATTCACCTTTTACATACGCTTCAACCAGCCAGTTATGCCCGTGCTGATTCTCACACTCGCCGTCATAATTAAGCAGATGATGCGCTGCTGAAAAATACATCTGCGCTTTTAATTCAAACATAAAAGTATTTCTCCTCCCATATAGCTCTACGGACAAATTTCTGCCAGACGGCTCATAATTTTTTCCGTTATAACTTTAATATATTCCTTATCAACCATGCCGTTTATAATACAGTCCGAAATTTCATAAGTCGGTCTTATATACTGCTGGGCAGTTTCATTAACATTTTTAAACTGCAAATCTGCAGCTTCGCCGGTTTTTCCGCGTGATACCGCACGTTTATACCAGCGTTCTTTTATCACCTCTATTGGCGTAAACACATAAACCTTAACGTCCATAATATCACGGACTTCTTTATTTAAAACATACAACCCTTCAGTTAATATAACCTTAGCCGGTTTTTTAACTTCACCGTTTGGATCAGATACGCAGGTTACAAAATCATACTTTGGCGAAACAACAGTCTTTCCCTGCTTAAGTCCCAAAAGGTGCTCGCGCATTAACTGCAAATCTATAACATCTGGTGTATCAAAGCTGAATCCGGTTTTGAACAAAGCATCATAACTGCCTGCCTCAATAAGCTCTTTAGATGTATCTTTATAATAATCGTCCTGTCTTATAACCGTATATATACCTTCTTTTTTATCTCTCA
>CALUSZ010000159.1 GCA_944323495.1 Candidatus Gastranaerophilales bacterium | reverse complement strand
CAGCCCAAATACCAGCCTTCTAGGAAGAGAGACTGATATGCCCAGGCATCTCTATCAGAGAATGCTACCTGACGGTCTGCTATCATTTTGATACCTTTTGACAGGGCAAACTTCTTTGTTTCTTCATTTTGTACTTCAAGTACATATTGACAAAACTTATAAAACTCAATTTCATCAGAGTATTTATTCTTTATTTCATCAATCCTTTGTGCATAAGCTTTCTTCTCTTCATCATTCTTTGGATTCATTAATTTTTTGTCGGTTTCATTTTTCCATGTGTACCAGAAATCGTTATCATTTTCGATAGAAAGTGCTTCATACAAAGAATCGTTGTCAAGCCATGAACTGTTTTCTTTTTTAAATTTTTCAAAATCTTTCTTCAAAGGTGAGCCTAAAAGACCGCCATGAATATTTTTAAAGTTTTCCCATGCTTCTTTTAAAGCTTCGTTTTGAGCTTTTGTAATATAAGAATAAGCTGTTCTGCCTTGATTTTGGTTAGGGTTTCCGGCGACAACTTTTTCAAAAGTTTCTTGAGAAAGAATATTATCCCATTTTTTTTCAGTTAATTGTTTTAAGTCAATAAACAAAGGATTCCCTGAAAAAATTGTACCTGTATAAGGTGAAGAATCAGAACTCTTTGTTTTACCAGCAGGTCCAAGTTGAATTGCGTTAAAGATTCCGTGAGCATAGTCAATAAGTTCGTGTCCTGCTGTAGAGTTAAATGTTCCGAATCCTGTATCTTCGCCTTCTTTAGACGGAAAACTGCTTCCGTGAATTATCAAGGCAAAGTTCTCTTTACCCAGAGCTTTTAAAGCTTCTGATACGAGTTTAGTATCAATTTTGTTTGATGTTAAACAGACCATAAATTTTACTCCTTATCTTCTCTCTTTTTGAGTGTATCATTTACAAGAACTAATTTCAAGAATTTGATTAATATAAAATTTTTGCGTATAATCAAAGTATGAAGAAGCTCTTAGTTATTGTTCTATTGTTTATAGGGGGAGTATGTTTTGCGGCTGACGATTTATCCAAGCAGGCAACAGCTTTTTATAGTGACAATAATTATCAAAAAACTATGGATTTGATTTTGCAGATTCCTGAAGATAAACGCTCTGCTCAGGATTGGCTTTTGCTTGGCAATATCCTTGATGATAAAGGTGAGAGGGATAATGCTGTTTTTATGTACCAAAAAGCTATTAATACGGATTCTAAGTATTATAAGGCATATTATAATCTTGCAAATAATTATTTGGAGAATAGTCAATATAATATGGCGCTGCAAAATTATAAAAAGGCTTCAAGATTAAACGATGAGAATCCGTATATTTATTATAATATGGCATGCGCTTATATGAAGCTCGGAGATTTAAAGAAAGCAAAGACGAATTTGAATAAGGCTATTATGTATAAATCCGATGTTCCTGAATTTCATTACAATTTGGCCTATGTTTACAAACAATTAAATAAACCAAAACTTGCACAAACATATTTGGATAATTTTAATAAGCTTACTCAATCACAGTAAATTTATTTTCTCTTGAGAAATATTTATCTCTTAATTCATTAATTCTGTTTCTTGCAAAAATTGCATCTTCTGAGAATTGTTTAAGCTCAAGGAATTTTTTGTAGTATCTTATTGCATCTTTGTATTTTGCCATTTTATCAAAACTCATTGCAATGCCGAGATATGCTTTATAATAATCCGGATTGCGTTTTATAAGCTGGAAGAATGTTCTTGAAGCTTCCATAAAATCGCCCATGCCCATAAGCATTGCAGCTTTATTATAGTAAGCCTTTAAAAATTCAGGATTTGTTTCTATAAGTTTATTATAAATCATTAGCGATAAATCGGCTTCGTCAACCAGTTCATGTGCTATTGCAAGTTGAATTTGAGCTTCTAAATTTTCTCTGTTGATTAAAATAGCCTTGATTAAATACTCAATAGCTCTGGCAGGTTCTCCATTAGAGAGATGACATACTCCAAGTTCAAAAAAGTATTCATCGTTGCTATCATCTATATTAATTAATTTGAGCAATGTATTAATAGCTTTTGGGTAATCTTTCAGGTACTTATAAGACATTGCGAGTCCAAAATATGCCTTAATTTCGCCCCTATCCATCATAATTGCCTGCAAATATGTTTGAATAGATTCTTTATACATTTTAGCAAATCTTAAAGCATCAGCTTTTACACAAAGATTATATGAGCGTGACTGCCTTGGCGGAGTCACTTTCTCAACAACCTTTGCTAAATTCTTTTCTATACTGTTTAGCCCTGCATCAATTTGCATATTCCTCTCCCAATCATATCTTACCCATTCAGGCTAAACTTTTTAACGGTCAAAGGATTAAAATATCCATAGACCAAAGGGTTGATTTTTAAGTAGCAAATTTTATTTTTTTCGTGTATTATTTATATTAAACAAAAAGGGAAAATAATAGTGGCAAAAGAATTAAATGTACAAATAAAATCAGAACAAAAAGAAGCTCAAAAAGTAAAGGCTCCAATAATTGATGCTTTGAGGCGAGCATATGAAAACCCGACTTATCAGTTCCATATCCCAGGGCATACAAAAGGCAAGGGAGTTTTTAAGGATTTTAAAAAGCTGATTGGCGAAAAAGCCTTAAATATTGATACAACAGATGAGTTTGATAATTTGGGAACTCTTCACCCTGCAACAGGGCCTATAAAAGAAGCTCAAGAACTTGCAGCGGAAGCTTTTGGCGCAAAGAAAACATTTTTCCTTTTGAATGGTTCGACCGCAGGCAATCTAGCTTTAGCTATGGCTTTAACAAAAAAAGGCCAAAAGATTATTGTTAACAGAAACTGCCACCGCTCAATCCTTACGGGTTTGATGATATCAGGCGCTGAACCTATCTGGATTTGTCCTAACAGAATAGAGGACTGGTCTGTCTGGGGTAATATTGATGCTCAAAAAATTGAAGAGTTAATCCAAAATAATAAAGATGTTTCAATGGTTTGGATTACAAATCCGACTTACGAAGGTGTAGTTTCTGATATAAAATCAATAAGCACTGTTTGCAAAAAATACGGAATTCCTTTGATTGTAGATGAAGCTCACGGCTGCTTATGGAATTTTAATAAGCATCTTCCCGAAACTGCATTAAAACTCGGGGCAGATGCGGTTGTACATTCTCTGCACAAAACCGGCGGAAGTATGAGCCAGAGCTCTATGCTTCATATTGCAAAAGATTCAATGATTGACGAAATAGCAGTTGAAAAAGCTTTGAAGCTGCTGCATACAACAAGCCCGTCTCTAATGTTATTAGCGAGCTTAGATGCAGCAAGGGCTAATTTGCAGTCTAAAAGAGGGCAGAAGCAGCTTGAAAATGCAGTCAAAAATGCAAAATATTTAAGAACAAGACTTGATAATATCCAAGGCCTGCACCAGCTTAAGGGTGATTTCGGCTACAAAACTGATGTTACAAAGGTATTTATTAAGCTGGACGGGTTGTCCGGAAAAAGACTTGAATCTATTCTTGAAATTGATTTTGGAATTGAGGTTGAATCAGCTTCTGATATCGGGGTTTTAATACTTTGTAATATCGGAAACAAGCATTCTGATTTCAAATACCTGGCAGATTCTCTTGAAAAAATTGCATCTACGCATTATCAAGATATTTATTATCTTGAAAACAGAAAACATATGCCTATGCTTGAGCCTCAAATTAAAATGAGCCTTAGAGATGCATTTTATGCTGAAAAAGAGCGAATTCCAAAATGTGAAGCAGTCGGGCGTATATCCGCAGAAGTTGTTGCAGAGTGTCCTCCAGGAATTTCAATTCTTCTTCCGGGCGAATTAATAACAGAAGAGCATATGCCGTATCTCAACGATTATGATACGCTTGAGGTTGTAAAATAAATCTGTATGAAGCTGTAAATACATGACCAGAAAAAGAAAACAATCAAATAAAATAATTCATTTTCTGATAATTTTTTTAATGATGGCAACAGGGGTCTATTATTTCGGGCTGAATTATGTTCCTCAAAAATGGTACGAAACACAGGAGATGATGCCGAGGCAGGTAGAATCTTATTATGTTAACCAGTGGTGTACGTCTGATTTTGGTAGAAGAGAAGCTGTTTTGTGGGATT
>CALUSZ010000158.1 GCA_944323495.1 Candidatus Gastranaerophilales bacterium | reverse complement strand
TTCTTTGTAGTTTTTGGTCTTGCCATTTTCTTATTCCTTATTTTGATATAATTATATTTCTGTTATTTATCGTGAATCGTGACTCGTGAGCCGTGATTCGTGGTTATATTTATTTCTTTTTACCTGCAATAGGTCCTGTTTTCTTTCCGCGTCTTGTTCTTGCGTTAGTCTTTGTTCTCTGGCCTCTGCAAGGAAGACCTCTTTTGTGTCTCATACCGCGGTAAGAGTTGATTTCTTGAAGACGCTTGATGCTCATTGTTACTTCACGTCTCAAGTCACCTTCGATATTGTATTCTGATAATGCATCACGTAATTTCTTGATATCATCATCTGTTAAATCGTCTGTTCTTAAATCAGGTGATATACCTGTTACTTCAAGAATTTTTTTGCTTCTTGCCGGTCCTATACCGTAAATATAGGTCAAAGCAACTTCTAATCTTTTGTTACGAGGTAAGTCTACCCCAACTAATCTTGCCATGTTTTCTTTCCTTTATAACTTAAATGTTCTACTTACTATTTGTTATTCAGAGTTATCCCTGTCTTTGTTTGTGTTTTGGATTTTCACAAATTACAGCAACTCTGCCTTTTCTTTTAATAACCTTGCATTTGTCGCACATAGGTTTTACTGATGATCTTGTTTTCATTGTTAATTCCTTTTCTTTATATTTACTTTAATCTGAATGTTATTCTGCCTTTAGATAAATCATACGGAGTCATTTCAACTTTTACTCTGTCGCCCGGTAAAATTCTTATAAAGTTTTTACGAATCTTTCCTGATATATGAGCTAAAATCTCATGCCCGTTTTCAAGCTTTACCTTGAACATTGCATTAGGCATGGACTCCAATATAGTACCTTCAATTTCTATTACGTCTTTTGCCATATTGTCCTCTATTTTCGGCTATCAATAGACATAGTATTACCCACATCTAATAATATAATATTTGCTAAATTTCTCTTTGCAAGCAGTTTTGTTGATTTTTGACCAAATTGTTAAGTTTTATTACTGATTGTTTTTATAATATCAGGTGATATACACTCTCTTGCTAGACATGATTAAATTGTTTTAATTACTGCATTTTTTTGACTTCGTTATATTTTAATATTATTTATATTTATAAAAACAATCAAATACTTTTGTATTTTTTATTTGTGTTATAATCAAAAAAAATGCAGAAAGGGATTTATTTTTATGCTAAGAGCCGGAATTGTAGGACTTCCAAATGTTGGGAAATCAACTTTATTTAATGCGCTGACATCAGCAAAGAATGCGCAGAGCGCGAATTACCCGTTTTGTACAATAGAACCTAATGTCGGGGTTGTGGTTGTACCTGATGAGAGACTTCAAATTTTATCTGATTTATGTAAGTCTAAGGAAATTATTCCGACAGTTATAGAGTTTGTTGATATTGCAGGACTTGTGAAAGGCGCAAGCAAAGGCGAGGGGCTTGGAAATCAGTTCTTGCATAATATAAGGGAAGTAGACGCTATAATTCAGGTTGTAAGATGCTTTGATGATGAAAATACTATTCACGTAGAAGGTAAAGTTGATCCTATTTCAGATATAGAAACTATTAATACAGAGCTTGCTCTTGCTGATTTAGCTTCAATTGAGCGCAGAATGCAGAGGATTTCTAAACAGGCTAAAGGCGGTGACAAGGAGGCTGTGCTTGAAGACGGAGCATTAAAAAAACTTTATGAGCTTCTTCAGGAAGGAACTTTTATTAATCTAAAAGACCACTTTAATGAAGATGAAATAAATGTAATAAAACCGCTTAATTTAATGTCGGTTAAACCTGTAATTTATTGTGCCAATGTCTCTGAATTTGACTTAAAAGACGGCAATGATTACACAAGGCGGGTTGAAGAATATGCCAAAACTCATGGTGCGCAAACGGTAGTAATTTGTGCAAGGATAGAAGAAGAACTTGTAGATTTAGGCGAAGAAGGCGCTAAAGAATATTTAGAAGAATTAGGTATTACGGATAGCGGCATTAATAAAATGATTAAATCCGTCTATGAGCTTCTTAATCTTATAACATTTATAACTGCGGGCGAAAAAGAGGTTCATGCCTGGACAATTACAAAGGGAACCAAGGCACCGCAGGCGGCAGGGGTTATTCATACGGATTTTGAAAAAGGTTTTATCAGGGCAGAGGTAACTGCATACAAAGATTTTGTAGAAAACGGTTCATACGCTGCCTGCAAAGATAAGGGTGTAACTCGTTTAGAAGGTAAAGATTATATAATGCAAGATGGAGATATTGTTCATTTTCGTTTTGCTGTATAAAAACAAAACAATGCGAATACAGGAAACTAAAAGTACAAACCAAACAACGTTTAAATGGAATAGTGTAACGCATATTGGAATGACATTAAAGGCTGTGAGTAACAGTACTATTGAGCCGCATGAACGAAAAGTTCTTGCAAAATTTGTTTTAATGCCGGATTTTCTGGCCAGTGAACAGGGGTATCATAATAATACGCATTTTTTCTTTCCCTATGGTAAAACCAAAAGTTTTGGGCGAGGGGGAGATGCAGAAAATAATGCATTAGAAAGATATAAGGAACATTTGCAAATGGCCTTAACTGTTTATGATAAACCAAAATTTCTAAAACATGCAGGTTTTGCAATACATTATCTGCAAGATGTTTCAATGCCTATGCATACAGAGCCAGGCGGGTTATTACAGAAAATAATGAAATATAAAATTCATAAAGATTTTGAAATAGGTAAAAAATATGGTGCAACACCTGCTTTGAAAGATTTATTAGCTGGATATGCTCCGGAAAATATTGAATACAGCTCTCTAATCGATTTATTTGTGCGTACTGCCGAGTTTTCTCAAAGACCAGAGTTCAAAATAAAAAGCTCTAATAAATCGGACTGGTTTAATATCCAACAGCAGTGCTTTAATCGCGGAGTTGATGCAACAAGAGAATTTTTCAATAAGCTTCTTAGAGTTGCACAGTTTTAGTTCTTTTTTGCTGTGTTAATAACCCAGCCGTCGGAGCGGAAATGCGCATAGTTGTTTTTCCCTCGGTATTTTTCAGCCTCCGGACTTGATTTAAGCCAATTTTCAAGAATCTTTAATGCTTTGCTTAATAATTCATATCCGTATTTTTCGATTAAAGAACCGTATTGCTTCGGGGTTAAAATTACAATATTTATATCCGGAATTGATGCCCTGATATTGGCGGCATATTTTGGTCTTCCGCCTTTTTTTCCATTCTCAATACTTGCTATACTTCTATCCATTTTCTTCTACTCCTTCCGGTGCGCCAAATTTTCTTACAAGTTCTATTACGGTTTCTTTCATTCGGCATCTAACATTGCCTTTTGAAAAATAAATTTTGTACAAATTACATCTGGAGCACATACAGCCAAGTTTATAACAATCTATTGCAGTAGGTGTCCAGGTTTTTGATGTTGTCTCACTACATGATACATTGTATCGGTAACTCATTAATAATCTGCCTCTTCCCAAGTTTAAACCATTTGACATAAGTGAAAATGTATGCTTAAATATCAAGTATAAGCTTACATCTTGTACATGATTGTAAGATAATATGATACAAGTGTCAAGTATTATTTTATATAAACCGGTGGAACGATGAGACTTGATGAGTTAATTACAATAATATCTAATAGAATAAATACGCCTGTAAATCAGTCTATGCTTGCGGAGAGTTTGGGGATTACGCGTCAGACTGTGAGCAATCGCATAAAAAACGCAAGCGAGGTTACGGTAAGCGAGCTTCAGAGAGTTGAGGAGTTTTTTAATATAAGTTTATTTAACTATAGTGAAAATGAAGGGTTGGATATTGCGTATATTGATTATTATACAGATGTATTTGCAAGCTGCGGCGGGGGGAGTATTGTATTTTCGAGCGAGAAAACGAAGCTTCCGATTCCGGTATCTATGATAAGCGGATATTCAAAGAATAAATTGTATTCTATGATTAATGCTTCAGGAAACAGTATGGCGCCTACTATTGATAACGGCGACAGGCTTATTGTAGAACATTGGAGCGGGAACCAGATACAGGATAATAAGATTTATGTGTTTTGTTATAATAATGAATTTTTTGTAAAAAGGCTTTCAAAGAACCTTGATGAAATTATTATAAAATCTGATAATCCTGAATACAGGGTGAGGACAATCAGCGGAAAAGCCTCTATGGATTTAATTTTGATAGGGAAGATTGTTGCAACGATAAAACAGTTAGATTGACTTTGTATATAATTTGGCGTTAAATAGTGCTATGAAGATTATTATATTCGGAGCGAACGAACTCGGGCTGATGATTGCTACTGAGTTCTATACGAATAATGATATAACTGTAATAGATGATGAAAATTATAAAATAGAAGCGTTTAATAACCTTGATGTGGGGTTTATTTCAGGAAACGGTTCTAATATTGAGGTCTTAAAGCAGGCTAATATCAAAGATGCAGATGTGTTTATAGCCTGTACAGCCTCTGATGAATTAAATATTGTTGCCTGCCTTACGGCAAAGCGGATAAGCAATGTAAGAACAATGTGTTTTGTAAGAAAAGAGGAGTATAAATCTTCTCTTGGCCTGGCAAAAGATGCAGAGTATAATTATGATTTTTATATAGACAATGTTATTTGGCCGGAAGAGCTGATGACACAGGAAATTTTCAGGATTATTACGGTTGCGAAGGCTTTAGATGTTGAGAATTTTGCAGACGGAAGAGCGAGGCTTCTGGAATACAAGATTGCTAAAAATTCAATGCTTGTAAACAGTATGGTCAAAACCTGCGATTTTCCTAAAGATACATTGATTGTCGGAATAACCCGAGGTGGAGAATTATTTATACCGAATGGCGAAACCGTATTGCATGAAGACGATAAAGTAATATTTATGGGGCTTTCGCATTCTCTTGATATTCTTGCCGGTAGGTTTTTCCACGAAAAAGAATTTGTAAAAACTGTTGCGATTATCGGAGGCGGTAATGTCGGGCTTAAGCTTGCAAAAGGTCTAGAGGATTTAAAACTCAATATTAAAATTATAGAGCTTGATGAGAAACGGTGTGAATTTCTTGCGCATGAACTTGATAGTGTCTTGATTATTAACGGTGATGGTACAGATATCGGGCTTTTGAGCGAGGAAGAAATTGCAGAAGCAGATGTTGTGGTAAGTGTTACAAATAATGATGAAAAGAATCTTTTATGCTCGCTTCTTGTAAAGCATATGGGTGCGGGACGCGTTATATCAAGAGTTTCAAAGAGTGCTAATGTTGCGCTGTTTGAGAAAGTTGGTATTGATATAGCTATCTCATCAAGGACTGCTGCGTTGAATGAAATAAAGAATTGTATTGAGACAGGTAATGTTGATATTTTAGCTACGGTTGAAGAAGGCAAGGGTGAAGTGCTGGTAATTGAGATTCCTGAACAATATGAGGCTAAAAAAATTATGGATTTAAAATTGCCTGCAAAAGCTATTGTCGGGGTTATACAGAGAAGGAAAAAGATTATTATTCCAAATGGAGCAACACAGGTTATGGGCTCAGATAATCTTATTATATTTACAACAAGCGAAAATGCTTCTGTAATAAGAGATTTCTTTGAGGAGATTAAATGAGAATATCTTATTTAGCTTACTCTTTTAGTCTTACGATAATGTATTTTAGCATAGTTTTGCTTATTCCGATTGTTGTTGCTCTTTATTATCAGGAATACAATTCAGTGCTTCCGTTTTTGATTTCAGGAGCTTTGGCTTTTTTTATATCTGTGGTGTTGAAAAAAATCTTTCCGGGTGTCGATAAGATTAAATCAATTAATGATATAAAAAAATCTGAGGGCTTGTGTGTTGTAACTTTTTCCTGGATTTTTGCGGGGATTCTTGCCGCAATACCTTATTTATTTTTTGGCATAAGTCCTATAGATGCTCTTTTTGAAGCAACTTCAGGAATTACAACGACTGGTTCGACTATTTTAACTCATTTTGATTATCCGCATGCAATATTTTTTTGGCGTTCTTTTACTCAATGGCTGGGGGGTATGGGAATTATCGTATTATTTATTGCAATTCTTCCTCAGTTTGCAATAGCAGGCCGGCAGTTATTTTTTGCGGAAGCTCCGGGACCTACGGAGGATAAATTTACACCAAGAATTAAGAATACGGCAGCAGCTTTATGGAAAGTTTATGCGGGATTAACTATTGTAGAAATTGCTCTTTTAAAACATGCCGGCATGAGCGGATTTGAGGCTCTGTGTAATTCACTTGCTTCTATATCAGGCGGCGGGCTTTCTCCTAATTCATTGAGTATTATCGGATTCTCTAATACAGTTCTTTGGGTTACAACTTTTTTTATGTTTTTTGCAGGTGTTAGTTTTAACCTGCAATATAGAGCTTGGACAAAATTTAATCCGCTTATATTATTTAAAAATGAAGAGTTCAGGGTTTATTTCTGGTTTGTAGTCATAATTTCTATTGCACTAAGTATTTCTCTATTCCACAATATGCATTTCGGAGTCTGGGAAAGTATAACACATGCATTTTTTAATATTTCAACTTTAATTTCTTCTACAGGTTTTTGCAGTGATGACTTTGTTCATTGG
>CALUSZ010000157.1 GCA_944323495.1 Candidatus Gastranaerophilales bacterium | reverse complement strand
AAGAATTAAAAATTGCTGCTAAAACAGTTCCGGCATTCTCTGCTGGTAAAAACTTCAAAGAACTTGTGAAATAGTTTTTGAAAGATTTTTAAAAGAGAAGGTTTTGTATAAAACCTTCTCTTTTTTTGGAAACAATGCACAGGCGAAGGACGACAATACAATTGCAATAGGTTTAAATACGAATACATTTCTTCGTTCTATCGCAATCGTAGGAGAGGCTAACGCGTATGGTAATAGTGCCGTAAGTATAGGTGCAGATTCCTCTGCTAGAGCAAATGGTGTTGCTCTAAGGAATTATGCTGATGCAAACTCATCCGGTGTGACAGGTGCGACGGCTTTAGGTGCGTATCAACTGGTATAGTTCTGTAACAGTTCGCGGGAAAATATACTATTCTATCTGGAAGAAGTCTGATAAACGTTTGAAAAATATTGGAGAAAAATATACTTTAGGACTTGAAGCGCTCAAAAAACTTGATTTTTATAACTATACATTCAAGGATGATAAGACAAAAAGACCTCAAGTTGGTGTAATAGCACAGGATTTACAAAAAGTATTCCCTGATGCGGTAAAATTGGATGAAGATGGTTATTTGAGTATTAGATGGGATGAAATGTTCTATGCAGTAATAAATGCCGTAAAAGAACTCGATAACAAAATAGAGACATTATCTTTGCAGGTTAAAACAAATATAGAAGATATCGTAAGTGTAAAAACAAAAAATAACGAGCAGGATGAAACAATAAAGGCTCAGCAAAAGTTGATTGAAGAACAACAAAAAGCAATAGAGGAGCTTCGAAATAGAGTTTCAGAGCTTGAAAAACAATCTTAGCCGCTCACTTCGGCTATCCTTTCTAGGGCGGTTGCTTAGCCGCCTTTTTTTTTGCTTATTTTTTCAAAAACCTCTTCAAAGCTTACGATAGGTTCAAGGCGGTAGCCGCATCCTTCTGCCAGCGTGCCGCCCATCATAAATAACTCTTCTTGAGGATAACGCCGGCATATCCCCGGACGCTTTTTATGAATCTTGCATTTATTGGTTTCTTTATCAAGGTTCATGCACTCAAAAACGAGACCTGTCTCATCCTTGTCTACTATTTTTAGGTAAGTATAAAATGGATGGAGTTTTTGCAATTTTTTAAATTCTTCTTCTGTCTGGATTACGTTTTTATGTTTTACGTAAATCTTTTGGCAGCACCTGCCGCAGGCATTACAAGAACCTACCCTGTAGTATTTTCTGCGTAAAATATAAAGGTAAAAAAATTTTTTTATTTTTTTAAGCATCAGAAACTCGTGATTTTGCTAATTTGTATTCCGGAGAATTTTCATCAGAAAACAGAAGGATTTTGGAAAAATATTTCTTTGCAGTAGAAAAATCTCCTTTAGAATAGAATATTCGACCTTTCTGCAGGCAGGTATTAATTATTCTTTCTTCTGGGTTGAGAAAAGATTTTAAAGTTGCAATACGTTCTCCAAGCTTTTCTTCAAGTTTATTATTTAATATCAAGCAGTTTTCGTATTCCATTAATGCCAGGTGGTAATTATTGTTATCGTAATACTTATCTGCCCATTCTTTATGCCCTTTATAACTGAAATCATCAAAGGAAGCATCAAGCTCCTGTATTGTTTTCATAGCCCTTAAGTATTCGGACTGTTTATTTAATACAAGCGGTGCTATACGTCTTAAAGTACAATATGCTGCTGTGTAATCTCCAAGATTAATAAATACTGAAGCAAGCTTATGCAGAACATCCAGAGATTTGTTATCTATGCAATACGCTTGTTTAAGGTATATCATTGCGTGCATTGAATCATTTTCATTAAGATATGTCCTTCCAAGAAGGTAATTTATATCAAAATTTGTAGGCGCATTCTTTTCTGCAAATTCAAGGTATTCAATCGCACCCTTATTGTTAGCCATATTAAGTGCTATTTGTCCTCTTTGCATAAACTCTAATGCTGTACTTTTGCATTTATCAATACTTAATTTGATTGTGTTGTAAGAATTCCCTCTGTCTTTTGCGTATTTTAAGTATTTATCATAGTAAAAGAATGCTTGAAACTTCATGCCCTTTGTAAAATATGAGGTTGCAAGATTAAGACAAACAGCCTCATCATCAGGTTTATAAGCATAGTAGTGAGCCCAGTTTTCAATGGCATTTTGCAAATCCTTTCGCTTAAAGAAGAGATTTCCAAGATAAAGATAAGAAGAGTTCTTAAAGTTCTCTAGACCGATTGATTTTTTGAAATATTCTTCTGCTGCCAAAAGGTTATTAAGTTTGTAATAGCATCTTCCGATTTCATAATAAAGCTTGTATGAGGTGCTCATGTTGAGCATGCCTAAATAGAGGTTTAATGCTTCATTGTATTTGCCTTTGCTGTAATGATTTTTAGCAGCTTCAAGCTTTTTATTTTCTAAATCAGAATTATCTTGAATATAATAATCAGACGATACCATGGCTGTATTTTACCACATTTACAGCTCTAAATCATCCCAAAGTTTAGAATTTGTTACAAGATTTGATAAAACATCATCCTCGTAAACATCTATAACTCCGTCATTAAAGAGTTCTTTCATCTTTTCTAGATGTGAGGTATCTTCAGGATCACTTGTCGCAATTTTTGTAAACTTATTTATATCAAGGTCTTTTTGGAACAATTCCATTGCATTTGAGGAAATTTCTGTTTTATCAATATAAGGACTTGTGGTATAACCATTTTTTTGAAGGTTAGCCCTGATTGATGCAAGGTTGATAACATTACTCGCATTGTTCAATTGAGAGTTGTAAAAAGTATTCCCGCTATCATTAATGTTGTTGAACATGATACCCTAATCTCCCCAATTATTTTTCTTTTATTATTATACAATTGGGCGATTTTGTTATCAACCGTTTAAACGATATTTTTCAACATTAGATAAGAATTTGTGTGCCGAGCATGATTCTGTGAGAATCTTTAGCTGCATCGTTCTGGCAGAATACATAGTTTAATATCAGCCTTAAACCCTGACCCTTGATAAAGTAGTTAAGGCCGACTGTATATTCTCTCTGATTATTATTCGAAATTTCTCTGTTTGGATCAAACTCATCATACCTTGCAATTATTTGTAGTTTTTTAGTTAGCATATATCCTAAAGTTGCATAGAAACCGCTTGCATGCTTATCTGTTGAAAATCCGGAAGGACCGTTATATCCGTTAGCCTGTGCCCATTCAAAATTTGCCATAAATCTCTTGTAATCATATTGGATGTGGGCCCCGACTACGCAAAAGTTATTATCTCTGTGCCCGGCATCCATACTTCCGCCGATAAGCAATTTACCATATTTACCGTCTGTTTTGCCAAGAGGTTTTAAATCAACTCTGCCTATAAATTCTGCGCCCGGGAAAAATTCCTGAAAATAGGTATCAGAACTATAAACCCCGAAATCGTATCCTAAAAGACTATAATCCCCAGAAATACGTGCTCCTAATTTACGTACCGTACCAAAGTTTCTGGATATTTGTGAACGAGCTAAAAAGGGCAGTACAAACGGTCCATAAGCACCTTCCATACCAACAGGAGGACGTGTGTGTCCAACCATAATCCTATGGTGTGGAATTTTATTGGTTGCAATATACATATCCGCAAAAAGATTTTGAATAACATTTCTTTCCGAATATGGCGAAACGTTAAACATTATTCTAAAATCTGCATTGTTATTTTTTAAATAGCCATCAAAACCTACATTAATGGTGTTAATATCATAATGATTAGTTGTGTGTTCTGTGCCAACACCTTCTGAAAAGTTTAAGCCAATATCGCCATTGTATCCTGCCCACAATTGAGTTCTGTCCCAGATAGAATCTTCATCAAACTTGTGAGTTAAAATGTTTTCCAGAAGATAGGTTGGTTTGTCATACTTATCTACTTCAAGGTGATAGACATCTTGAAGTTTCTCTTTTAAAGTTTTATCCTCCGGAGCTTTTTCTTCCGTAATAGAAACGGCCTGAGGAACTTCAACCCCTTCTTCTATATTTTCTAAAACAACCTCTTCTAAATTATTTTCTTTAGGCGCATTCTTGGCCGCATATACTGGGGTTGCTAATACAAATATTAAAGCTATTAATGCCGGTAAAATCTTCTTCATTTTCATAACTATATTCTTATATATATAACAGAAAAAGACCAACTCTTAAAGTATTATAAGAGCCGGTCTTTTTTTACTTAAATTATTCGTGATGTCTGCGTTCTTCTCTTAAGTAAGCAGTCCAGAAGAGCAGAACTACAAATACAAATGCTCCAACAATATTCCCAAGAGTTACAGGAATCAAGTTGTGAACAAAGAAACCTTTCCATGTCATTGTTGCAAGCTGGTCAGGAGTAAGGCCTGATGCAGCTACTATTCCAGGGAAGTGTTTCATTAATATTCCATTTGGAATAAAGAACATATTTGCAACACTGTGCTCATAGCCTGATGCAACGAATGTCATTATTGGGAAGAAAATTGCAAAAATCTTACCAATAACACGTTTTGAAGTTGATGCCATAAATATTGCTAAGCATACAAGCCAGTTACATAAAATACCTCTGAAGAAGGCTTCTGTAAAGGTTAAGTTAATTTTACTAAAAGCTGTTTGCATAGCTGTTGCTCCAACAGCGTCTCCGCCGTTATGCCCCATGCCGGCAAAATAAACTAGAGCTGCAAGAAGTATAGAGCCGATAAAGTTTGCAATATAAACTACTGTCCAGCTTCTCAAAAGCTTCATAAGGCTGATTTTCTTTTCTAATACAGCAAATGTCATCATAACATTACCGGTGAAGAGCTCTGCTCCGGTGAGTGTAACTAACATCAAGCCTGTAGCGAAGGTCATTGCTCCGATAAGTTTTGTGAAGCCCCAGCCCATATTAGAATCGCCGGTCATTACTGTTAATGATACCTGGGCACCAAATGCAATAAATGCACCTGCTGCTATAGCAAGTGTAAACATTTTTGTTTTACTGTAATCAGCCTTTCCTGTCATTACGTTGTCGCTTATTTCATGTACGGTTGCGCTTGGCGTAAGACTATCAACGGTGGAAATTACCTTTTCTTCTTCCATTTTCTTTTCTCCTATTGTATATTCAAAAACTACTCTTCGGGCAATACAAATTTAATGCTAAATCCCAACGAACAGGAATTTATGCTAAGCTTTTATATTTGACTATTTATATCTTCATAATTTTGTATTAATTTTAATGTTCACTTGAAACATTAGCTTCCCAAAAAGAAGTTTTAGTCCGTACTTGATAATATCACCTGAATATTTAAATGTAAAGAGGGTAGGGGTAAATAGAGGTAAATAGGGGTCAATGTTAGAAAAGTTCTACGTTTAAGATAAGCTTACTTGCTCTCCTTCCTTCTTGCGGCTTTTATATTTTGTCATTTTTGCATTAACCATAGGGAGTAATATTCCAAGAGTTATAGCAGAATATGCAAGACCGCAGGCATGCGCGAGGTTTAATTTCCAGATATTATTCTTCGCAAAATCTTTTCCTTTTGAAGCGATTTCATTATGGGTTTTTAGGCTCATATCATTTAACCAGTGTTTTAATCCTTTACCTTTTTTAGTGTAATTAAATAAATGCTCTCCTTTTTTGTCAAGAAGATTTGCAACTCCCTTGGCTGCAAAACCGCCAAATACAAGCCAGTTTAGGAAGCCGAAATAATCTCTTGTCATTGATTCTCTAAGCTCTGTTCCGTTGTCTGCTGCCATAAATCTTCCGATAATATTAAAGGCGTAAACTGTTTTAATTGCGTTTCCGCTGGTGATTGGACCTGTAAATTCAAGCTTGCGGGCAAAGTCTTTTAAATTTTTCACACGCATTACGCTTATAACCATACCAGCCATGCCGGCACTTGCCAGAGTTTTTTTGAGCCATAAAAAATTATCTTTTTTACGCTCTTTTCTAAAGCTTGAAGTAAAGTCCACTTCGCCTACAAAACCCTTTTTCCCGGTTCGTTTTTCGGTTATTTTTCTGTTGATATACTGGTTTGTAATTCCTAATAGAGAAGCACCTGCAATTGCACCAAAAGCTTTTATTTTGTTGATTTTTGCAATTTTTTTGATTGCAGCCTCTGTATTTACCTCTTTATTGGTAAAAATATCTTTTGCCATATCATGTGAATCTCGTAAAATGTTTTCAAGTTTTGCACAAAGAGTTTTGTCTCCTATTTTAACCTCGGTGTCCCTTCCGGCTCCGAGAGCATTAGTGAGGCGGTGTTCCATTAATTTTAAAATATTTTTACGGTCATTGTCTGTAATATTTTTATCTTCAATAAGTTTGACAAAAGTTTTGGTAAAATCTTCTTTTGTTTTGAGTTTGTCTTGAATATTTTTATATTCTTCATTATTCCATTTAATTTTTTCCCAGCGTTTTTCGTCTATCCAGTCAATTTTGCTCCAGTTTATGTTTTTAAACTCATTAATGTTATGGCCGTCTCTGCCGGAAAGATTTTCAAAAACATTTTTTACATACCCTTTAATATTGCCGCTTTTATCCCAAGCCTCTTTTAAAGTAGCAAGAGAAGCCTTTGTGTACCAGCTTTTAGGGTTAATTTTTACATCCGGCATAATGTCCTGAGAAGCAACTTTAGAAATATATTTTGCAAAAATTCCTGCTGCAAGACAGTTTATGAATGTTCCGCTTATTTCTCTAATAAATGTCTCGCATCCTGCGTATTTGTTACGAGCTTTTGTATCATAATATGCTCTCGGGATTACCATAGCCCCGATATCAAGTCCTACTGCATTAACCATTTCACTGGTGTCGCAGGTTCTTAAAATCCCTGTTATAGCGCCGTCAAGCGGGCCTTTGAATGCCAAGTTTGTGTTAAATTTGTTAATTGTTAAGTCCATATATTCCCTTTCAAGCACAATAAAAGAAGTCCCATCTATCTACTAGGCGGGACTTCTTTTTTCTAAATCTGTATTAAAAACTACACATCAAAATTCATTCAAGTCCCGATTGCAACTTGGATGAATTGGAGGATGAATTGTTTGCTAATTCAAAGTGTAAGTTTTTCATAATTTTTCCTTTGTGTTTAGTATACACTTATACTCTGATTTATGTCAATAGGTATCTTGATTTAATCTAACCGGCATGTTACCTTGAAGTTAATGAACAGTTTTTATGAAACAGAGGCTCATTCAAAAGAGTTTGATAATATAGATGATGAATCTTTTTCTGATTTCGAGGATATCCGAAGGTCTGATTTTATTTGTACTCTCAGAAGAAGATTTAATTTGTTTAAAAAACTAGTTTCCATAAAATCTAAGAAAAAATCAAAAAAACTCTTTAAGCAGGTTCTATATGTAACAATTGATAATATTCCAAAGGATTATATTGAATCGTTTCAAAAGCAATACCCCGATAAAACAATAGATGTTCTATTTCCTGTTATCAAAAAGCCTGAGCAGAAATGCAGCTGGAGTTTTGAGTTTTTTCTGCAAAACAGAATAAATAATGCTTATTTATATAAACTTCCGAAGCGAAGGGATAATATTCAGATGTGGGCAATTTATGCGCCTATTTTTTCACAAATAAAGAGTTCTTCTGAATTTTCACGACTTTTTTATCTCGCGCATTTTATAAAATGTGCAAGAATTTGTGCATTAAAGCTAAAGCCTGATATAATTCATTCTGATAATATACCTTTTTTTCTAGGGGCTGAATTTGAAAGAAAAAGATTTCCTATAAAAACCCTGCAGGTAGTTAATGATTTTTCGATTTA
This sequence comes from Candidatus Gastranaerophilales bacterium, assembly GCA_944323495.1. Next base: position 1,429 of record CALUSZ010000157.1, on the reverse strand, counting down.
TGAGAATAATAAATTTGAACCGTTCTGGGCTGCAATAAATTTGGTGGATAAAAAGAATATGCGCAGACTTTGCAGGGATAAGATTATAAAAAAATGCATAGCTTCGCTTTTTAATTTGCATAATACAAGAAAATTCTACCAGATGCGAGAGTGTTTGGAGTTTATATACAAAAATTATTTTAAGTTTCGCAGATATATAGATAAGTGCGAGGATATAGATGAAAACATTTTGTTTAACAGGATGAATGCAAGGGTTTTAAAGATTTTTCCTAAAATAGCTTGTGAGGATGATACATATTATAATTCTATGTATAACACTGTTAAAAAAACTGATTTTCTGGCAGTTGTTTCAAAGACATATTATGAGGCAATTAATGCGGAGCCGGAACTTTCCGGGAGATTGTTTAAGAAACTTAAGCAGACAAAGTCGGGCTATGTTTCTTATGGGGTAAATTTGCCTCAGTATTTGATTTATCAGCCGTTTAATGCAGGAAATTTTCGAGATTTAAGGTGGAGAAATAAAAAATATTTAATAAAGGAGTTTGCAAGTGACAGAGTAAAGACAAGGTTTGTTGACAGAACACTGTTTAAAAATGAGGATTATGCAATAAGAGGATATCTGGATTCTTTTTATGACGCTCCGCTTATTTTTGGAACATTTTCTGATGAAATTTTTCAGCAGGGAGTTGATATTGCGTTCAATAGTATTTTTAAACTTTTTGAACAGTATAAAAATTTGCAGGTAGTAATTAATATTTCGAATGGGCTAAAAAATAATTATATAAAATCTTGCGTTGAATTTCTGGAAAGAAATTATTCCGGACGTGCTGTCTTTATAGATGGCGAGCTTAATTATCCGCAGTTTATGTCAGGCTGTGATATGATAATGCTGCCTTCAAGAGAAAATCCGACAAGTGCAATCCACTATGAAGCAATGAAGTACGGCTGTATCCCAATTGCTTCAAAGTGCGGGATTTATAATGATACAATTGCTGATATTTTTGATGATATGGTTGAGGGCTGCGGGTTTAAGACTAAGACTCTTCTATTGAAGGAAGAAAATCCTGCTGAAATATACCTGGCAGTTCTTAATAAAGCATTAAACCTTTATTCCAAGAATCCGTCGAGCTGGAATCTTTTGATAAAAAATGCGTTGAACTATAATTCCGGCTGGACTTTTGAAATTATCGAAAAATACAACGAAATTTATGAATGTTTATAAAGGGGTAAATAAAATAGGGAGAAGTATAAAAGAGGGCGGCTGTGAAGTATAATACAAGCTAGTGTATTTACTTTTGCCGCCCGACCAAATGTTCTTTTCTTTTTGGTTACCTTTTCTTTTGGGGTAAAAAAAATGGGGAGTAGTAAAAAAGAGGGCGGCTGTGAAGTATAATACAAGCTAGTGTATTTACTTCTGCCGCCCGACCAA
>CALUSZ010000156.1 GCA_944323495.1 Candidatus Gastranaerophilales bacterium | reverse complement strand
TATAAAGTTTTTTTTCTTAACAAAATTGCTTTATTTGTAAAGCTTTGTTAAGATAAATTTTATTGTGAAAACTTATTTAAAAAAAAATTGGCAGGTTTTGCTTTTTAATATAGTAGTTATTTTTGTTTTTATAATAGGCTATGGCAGGTTTGGAAATGTAATAGTTGATTCTTTTAGAGAAGCTTATATCCCGGCACAGATGATAAAGGGGCAGGTTTTATATAAAAATATTTTTAATATTTATGCTCCGCTGTCTTATATAATTAATGCGGTTTTATTTACTGTTTTTGGTACAAAATTATGGGTTTTATATTGCGCAGGATTTGCTGCAACTATCGGGATTGTTAATTTAACGTTCAAAATCGCAGAGAAATTCTTAGACAAAAATACTTCTTTGAGTATTGTTCTTTTCATGATATCAGCTTCTGTTTTGTCTCCTAATGTTTTTAATTTTCTTTTTCCATATTCATATGGTATGTTGTACGGGCTTCTTTTTATTTTGGCTTCAATATACTATGCTTTAAATAAAAAATACCACTATTCTTATTTTTTCTATTCACTTGCAGTGTGTGCTAAATATGAATTTATTTTAGCTTTACCATTATTAATTTATATTAGTGGTAAAAAAAATTGGGGAAAAAATCTTGTTGCTTTTATTTTACCGTTTATAATAACAATTTTACCTCTCTCTATACAAAAAGTTGGAATTGATAATATTCTTGCCTCTTTTCAGATAATATTGCATATGGGAACTTCTAAAACACTGCTCTGGTTTTATTCTGTTATGGGATTGGTGTTCAGGTGGGAGATTATTCCTATATACTTGTTTAATTTCGCAAAAATTTTTATACCAATTTATTTTTTATATAGATTTAAGACTTATTGGCTGATAGTACCGATATTAATATATCTGTATTTTATGGTAAATCAGGAGATACTTATATACGCTTTTCCTTTGATTGTAATTCTTCTGGGACATAGATTTTTAAAACTTAATGCAGGGGAAAGAATTTTTATAATAGCTGGGCTGCTTATTTCTATGAAAGTCTTTTTTGCTCTGACTTTAATGTCTTACGGAGTATTTTTTATTCCATTTGCTCTGATTTCGATTTTTATACTGATACCAAGTAATTACAAAAAATCCGTATGTATTATAACTTTTTGCTGTGCTTTTATTCTTGGTGTAAAAAATATTCATTCGCTTGCTCAAAAAGATGTTAAAATTGCGACAGTTCAGGGGACTGTTTTTTCAGAGAAAATATATGCTGAGTCAATAAACCAGCTTATTAACTATATTGAAACATCAACTAATCCTCAAGACAGAATTATAATTTATCCAGAGTGCTTGTTAGTGAATTATATGACTGGCAGGAAATCTGATAATAAATTTTATTCTTTAATTCCTCTCTATGTGGAAACATTTGGAGAAGACGTGATTATGCAGAGAATTGATATAACAAAGCCTGAATATATTATTATAAATAATTATGATACCTCAAACTACTATTATTCTGCTTTTGGTAAAGATTATGCGGGTCGGATTACTTTATATATTATGAATAATTATGAATTTCTAAAGAGTATTGGTGATGATTTTAGCTTTACAGTTTATAAAAAGGTAAAAAATTAATCATCATCTTCTTCTTTTTCCATAGCACGTTTTAATATATTTTTATCAATTTTCTTTTTTCCATATTTTTTATTGGAAGCTTCCATTAATTTTTCACTCGGTCTTTTTGTTTTCTTCTTTTTTTCGGAAACATCTATAATATTCCCCCTGAGTTCTTTGTACCACAAACTCCACAAAATTGCGCGAAGAGGGAGAGTATATTGTATTATTATTTGCGCTAAAAATGTTTCAATAGTAAAAATTGCAATATCCGATTTAGAAATTGCGGGGATGCCATACATTTGGAGGTTTAAGTCCGGAAGTGCATTAATAAGCGGTAATATAATATTTGACAAAAAGTTGTTTATACCGATTAGAGAACAAAGTTTAATAATCAGCTGCGGAATAAAAACATAAGTAAGAGCTCCTGCAAGAGCCATAAGCAGAAACGTGGATGCAAAATGTCCTTTAACTAAGTTCAGACTTCTTTTTACGCACCCGAAAGGAGTAAGTTCCGGCTCAAACGTGAACACCTGAAAGACAAGTACGAAATATACAGCCAAAATTGCACAAATTATCCAAAAAAGAGGGCATATTGCAATCAAGGAGAAAATCCCGAATAAAAACCATAGTCCGACAAATGGGAGTGTTCTTCTTTTAATTAGCTCTGTATGTGCTGAAAAATCATAAACTCTTCCGCTTTTTAGCATATTATCAAGCATGGAATTTATTGAACCATAAGCTACCAGATATTCCCAGAAAGCCTTAACAAAAATAGCGAGTCCGGGAAGAGTAATTATTATTGATAATAAAATAAGCGTGTTAAAATCATTAAGAGCAGTATATTTTTGAACTAAAACGGGGATTTTTTGTGTATAAAAAAATGTTATTAAAAATACCAACCCTAAGCCTATGATTTGCCCAAGTACAGGAAAAGTCATATACTGCATAAATTTATCAAAGTTTGAAAAATATAATCCAATAGCTTCTGTAAAAATTTCTAAAGGTGTTTTATTTTTTTTAGCCATTTATTTCTCTCCGATTCTTTGTTATATTTTATTGTAGTATAAAGATATTATTATGAAAAATTTAACAGAAGAAGATTATAAATCAGGAAAAATTGATTTACACATACATTCAAATTACTCCGACGGCAAGGCTGATTTTAAAAGTATTATAGATAATGCAAAGAAATCGGGCTATAAACTTATTGCAATAACAGACCATAATACCGTTGAAGGGCATAAAAGATATCAGGATGAAATTCTTGTAACCGGTGCCGAATTTGACTGCTGGTTTGGCTATGTTTTTATCCATTTGCTTGCATATGATATAGATGTTAATCATCCTTCTCTGACCCCGTTTCTTGCAAAAAGTAAGGCCGAGACGGAAGGTGATATTATACGGCTTTTCTCAAGAAGGAATGTGCCGAAGCTTATTCAAGCAATACACGAAGCCGGTGGAATTGCTGTACTTGCCCATCCCGCCTGCTATTGGGCAATAAGTCTTGAGAGATTGGTAAAAAAACTTATGAAATATGACTTAGATGGTATAGAAGTATATTATCCTTACCCTAGATTTAGAAAAATAGTAAAATTTCACTCTTCAAAAGATGTTAAAAAAATTGCTGACAAATACCCGTCTTTAATTCAAACAGGCGGAACAGATTTTCACGGAGAAATATTTACCTAGCAAGCTTGCTAAATAATTCTTCAAATTCAGGAAAAGATATTTTGGTCCACTCAAAACCGTTTACGGCAATCTCTTTTTCACTTATAAGTCCTGCAATATAAAAACTCATAGCTAATCTATGGTCATGATAACTTTCTGTTTCGCATCCGCCTGTAATTTTTGATTTTCCTCTAACAATAAATCCGTCCTCTTTTTCCAGAATATCAACCCCAAGTTTAGTGAGTTCTTCTGTGAGGCATTTAATTCTGTCAGACTCTTTATTCCTCAAATCACCTGCATCTTTTACAACAGTTTCACCATCAGCCTGAGAGGCTAAAACCGCAATAACCGGCAGTTCATCAATTAATCTTGGAATATCACTGCCTTCAATAGTACAGCCTTTCAAGTTCTCGGAGTATCTAACTCTTATATCCCCGACTTCTTCACCTGCAGTAGTGTGTTGGTTTAGTATTTCAATATCTCCGCCCATTCGTTTAACAACATCAATAATACCTGAGCGTGTTTCATTAAGCCCAACATTTTTTATAATAAAGTCAGAGCCCTTAACAATCAAGCCGGCCGTGATAAAAAATGCTGCTGAAGAGATATCGCCTACAATATCAATATCTTTTGCCTGCATAACTGAAGGACGAATAGTTACAGAATTATTGTTTACAAAAATATCCGCCCCAAGGTATTTAAAAAGCTTTTCTGTGTGATTTCTCGAAACATACGGTTCTTCAAATGTTGTTTCACCCTCAGCGTTCAAACCTGCAAGCAAAATACACGATTTAACCTGCGCACTTGCAAGCTTTGAGCAGTAAGTAATACCATGTAATTTTCGTCCTCTTATTGTTAGCGGTGCATGCCCGTCAACAGATGAAATATCAGCACCCATCAAGCTCAATGGCTCAATAATACGTTTCATCGGTCTTTTAGAAAGGCTTTCGTCTCCGGTTAATACAGAATCAAAATACTGTCCTGCTAAAATTCCTGAAACTAACCTCATTGTAGTTCCGGAATTCCCGCAGTAGTAGGGGTAAATGTAAGGGGAAAATGAGGAGGCATTGGTTTGTTTTTCAGGGTTAAATTTACCTCCAGCCCCTTTGATTTTAAGCGTTTTTTCATCAATAAAGCTTATATCGACTCCAAGAGCTTTAAACAACTCTAAAGTCGAATGACAATCTGCACCGTTTGAAAAATTCCTTACAATACATTCTCCTTCGGCAAGAGATGTAAACATAACAGAACGGTGCGAGATAGATTTATCTGCTGGTATAACAACTTCTCCTTTTAAGGAGGTTTCTAAAGGCTTAACAGTCTTAATCACAATACTATTCCTTTACAATCTCATAAATATCTTTACACTTTTTAAACACTTTTTCAGCATCAGAAAGTGCAAGCATATTTGGTCCGTCACAGAGCGCACAGTCCGGATTCGGGTGGATTTCAAAGAATAAAACATCAGCACCTGCGGCCATTGCAGCACGCGCAAGAGTCGGAACAAATTTCCTGTCACCGCCTGTAGAATCTCCGTTTGAGCCGGGCATCTGCACACTATGAGTTGCATCAAATACGACAGGATAGCCGAATTCTTTCATAATAGGAATTGCTCTAAAATCAACAACAAGATTATTATACCCGAATGTTACACCTCTATCTGTAACCATTATATTTTTATTTCCGCTTTCTTCAACTTTTTTGATTAATGATTTCATTTGCTGCGGAGCTAAAAATTGTCCTTTTTTTATATTGATTATTTTTCCTGTTTTTGCAGCTGCTACGAGTAAATCTGTTTGTCTGCAGAGAAATGCGGGAATTTGTATAATATCAGCAACTTCCGCCACAATAGCTGCTTGTTCGGGGAGGTGAATATCAGTTACAATCGGTAAATCAAATTCTTTTTTTATTTGAGCAAGCATCTCAAGCCCTTTTTCCATACCTAAGCCGCGGTATGAGTTTATTGAAGAGCGGTTTGCTTTATCAAACGAGGATTTAAAAACATAATTAATCTCAAGTTTTTCACAAACTTTTTTAAGCCCTTCTGCAGTTCTTCTCAATATATCCATTGATTCTATAGCGCAAGGTCCTGCTAAAATAGTTAATTTATCCCCGCCGATTTCAAAGTTTCTAAGTTTAATTGTCATATATTAATTTATATCCCATCTTCCGCAGGTGCCGCCCCAGCGTGCAATTATATTGCCTTTTATATCACCGATTTTTTCAACGTGTCCAACCGGTTCAGCACCTTCAAGTATAGTAATAACTTCGCAATTATTAGAACATCCCGTGCACTGGCAGGTTACAGATTGGAAATTCATATTTCCGACTTCCCATCCTTTGAATTTAGTTGGTGTTTCTGTGTACTGATGATTTTCCATCGCCAATAAAGCTGCACCAATAGCCCCCATTGTCTGGTGATTTTCCGGAACTACAATCTTAGTATTCAAAGCTTCTTCAAAAGCTTTAACCATACCGGTATTTGTTGCGACTCCTCCTTGGAAAGAAACGGTTGGTAAAAGTTCTTTACCGAGAGCAAGGTTAGAAAGATAGTTTCTAACGAGTGCTTGACAGAGTCCGTATAATAAGTCCTCAACCGGATATCCAAGCTGTTGCTTGTGTATCAAATCACTTTCTGCAAACACACCGCAACGTCCTGCAATACGTGCAGGGTTTTCTGATTTTAGTGCGGTCTCTCCAAATTTTTCAATAGGAACATTTAGTCTTTGAGCCTGATGATCTAAGAAACTGCCGGTACCGGCTGCGCATACCGTATTCATTGCAAAATCCGTAACAATCCCGTCTCTTAGGATAATAATTTTGCTGTCTTGTCCACCGATTTCCAGAATCGTTTGGACTCCGGGGATATTAGTGCTTGCTGCAACCGCGTGAGCCGTAATCTCATTTTTTATAACATCAGCTCCGACCAGAGCACCAGCAAGATTTCTTCCGGATCCTGTTGTTCCGACTCCTTGGATGTTGTATTCGCACAGGGCCTGTGAAATTATATGTTTTAAACCTGTTTGAACAGCTTCTACAGGTTTTCCTGCTGTTTTTAGCATATAAGAATCAATATACTTTCCTTTTTCGTCAACGAGCGCCAGTTTTGTAGTTACAGAACCGACATCAATACCTAAATATACATCTAAACTCATCTTTTTACCTTCTTCCCTTAATATACTTAAGTATAACACAAAAAAGGTAAATCAAAACATATATTAATCACTGAATGTCTTGAATGTTTTTTCAACGTTATCGTCAATAACCTTTTTAACGGCATCCATTTCTGTAGCAAGAGCATTTTGTTCTGTATCCAGCTGTTTCAGACGGAGTTCAAGTGTTCTGTCTTCCTGCTGAATAATTGATGTTTGCGCATTAATATCTGCAATTGTTTTTTCATATTCTTCTTTTTTATATAAATACTCGTTCATTGCGTCTTGATATGCAGCTTCGTCTGTAACGGTTTCTACATTAAGTGAATAGACTACACTGTCGTCGTCAAACTTAACAGATGTAAACCGACCGTTTCCATCAGTTTCAAGCAGTGCATGGTTTGTTTCTTCTATTTTTGTTTTAATGTATGAGGCGCTATAGTATGCAAGTTTTTCTTGAACATCTATTGGTTTTTCATAATTGTATTGGGTTTGCATACTGTTATACAAATCTTTTTCTGTTGTAAAGTATGTTTTTCCCTGCATATCAAAAGTATAGATACCTTCGCCGTTATAGACAAGATTTCCGTCATCATCAAAGTTTAAATATTCTGCAATGGAAGTATCAGAACAGTCCCTGAGTATTTGTGCAAGCTCGGCAGCTTGATCTTCCGTAAGTTCATCAAGTTCTGTAAGTTTAGAATTACCGACAAAAGCTGGAGAATATGTGGTTGAATAATCAACAGGCTGTGCATTTTCCAGCTCTTCTTCAAGGAAAAAGTGCCATGTGCCGTTAGAATCTTGATATCCGTATACATCGTCTGTATTAAGAATTCCGTCATCTTGTGCTAGCCCTTTAGCAGTTTCAAAATCTCTCAAAGAGTTTTCAAGTTTTGTGTCCATTTGGACGTTACTTATGCCTGTAATGTTTATTGTTGTACCATCTTGAAGAGTAATAATACCGGTTTTGTCAGCATAATTAATTTGTACATCTTGAACCTCGGGAGTTAAATCTTGTTCCTGTAATTCACCCTTTGTTTGAACCTGCGGGTTCTCAAGATATTTTTGTGAACCGGTATAAATATCTGCATAATAGTAGTGGTTTACAATATAGTTATAATTTGGATCTGCGCTTGATAACTGCTGCCAGCTTGATAAAACAGATTCATTTTCTCCATCAGAGTATGAGTATTGCAACTCTGTATAATCCGTTGTTTTAGGAGCATTAGGGACCTCTAGGTCAAGCAGTCTGTTAAAAAGGTTTGCACTCTGGTTAGCAAGAGCTGTTCTTGCCTGATTTATTTGCTGACCTTCCCATTCTGTATTCGTTTTCCGAGCTGTCAGTGCTAAATATCTTGCTTGTGATGCTGCCATTCCCATAGCGGAATCTCCTATATTTTTACTATATTGTTTTAATAGATTTTTAGATAAAGTCAACATGTAAGACGGCAGATTGAAAGCACGGCTTTAAAAACATCCGAAAAAATCGTCTATTTGGTGTAATATTGCAGGGGAACTCATTTTGATGTATTATATGCCTATGAGAAAACAAGTTATTGCATATTTGCATACACATTGGGACAGAGAGTGGTATAGAGAGTTTGAAGTATTCAGGCTGCGTTTATTGAGAGTGTTTGATAATGTTCTTGATATGCTGTCTAAAAATAAAATACCTTGTTTTTACTTTGACGGTCAGGTAAGTGCATTAGAGGATTATCTGGAGATGAGGCCTGAAAATGAGGAGCTTATTTATGGGCTGATACGTCATAAAAAACTTTTTATAGGACCTTTCTATTGTTTAACGGATGAATTTTTAACGGATAAAACTTGTTTTTCTAAAAACCTTGAAATCGGTCTTAAGACGGCAGAAAAGTTTGGGTGTAAAGATTTTATAGGGTATCTTGCAGATACATTTGGACATAGCCAAAATGTTGTTGATATCTTGAGAGATTTTGGAATTGATAAATGTATGGTCTGGCGCGGGGTTGGAGACTTCCCATCGGAATTTTCCTGGTGCGGAATGGATACCGTGAATCTCGTAAGGGGCTATTTTCAAGATGTATTTTCTCTAAATATACCCATAGAAAAAAAAGCTGAAATTTTAAAAAAGAATTTGGATTTGATTGCTGAAAAATCAAAAAACTGCCTTTTGCTGCCGATAGGTGCTGACCATCTTGGAATTGAGGCTGATATTGATGTTCAGATTGAAGCTGTTAATGAGATTCTTAAGAAGGATTATCATATAAAATTAGGCTCGCCTTTTGATTATTTTAAACGTGTAGAAGATAATTTTAAGGACTTTATATGGGATGATGAATTGAGGGATAATTCTAAAACATTTGTTTTGCAAGGATGTTATTCTTCCAGACTTGATTTAAAACGTGAAAATGTTGAATGTACTTATCTTTTGGATTTAGCTTCCCGATTTGTCAAGCAGCAAAAAGAGACGGGGTACGATAGAGTTTTAGAATACGCGTATAAACTTTTACTAAAAAATCAAGCGCACGATAGTATATGCGGCTGTTCAACAGACGACGTGCACTATGAAAATCTTATCCGTTATAAAAAAATTAAGCAGATTACAAATACAATTATTGAAGAATTAAAGTTTAAAAATCATTTTGAAGAGAAAAAAATTATTAACCTTTCTGAAAAACCTTTCTCAGGTATTATAGAATTTGAAACGACTGCGCTATTAGAGGGGTATGATAAGATAAGTGTGAGAAAAGGATTTGATAAGTATCTTCTTTCTGATACACAAAGAATACCTGTGACAGAGGATTATACAAATATTTATACTTATGCAGCAGAGGTCAATGATGTTGAATCTGGTGAAATAGAGTATTTAATGCCTGCTGTAACAAATTCGGATTTAAAGATAACAGATATATCTATTGAAAATTCTAATATAGCTTTGAAAATAGTAAATGGAAATCTGATAGTTAACGGTATAAGAGTATCGCTTATTGATTTTATAGATTTAGGCGACAGTTATAATTCCGGCCCAAAGGCAGATGATTACGGGTGTGAATTGAAGGTATTAAGATCGCGTGTAGTCCTTAATACTGCATCCAGAGCTTCATTAAAAATAGATTTTGAAGGTGCCTGGGATGTAATACCTCTGGTAGTTTCTCTGGATAAACATTCTGTATGTCTAAAATTTGACTTTGACTGGGTTAATACTCAAAAAAATCATCTTCTTGCGGCCTCTTTTGAACTAGATAATTCAATAAAAGAAGTATTTTCAGAAGATATGAACAGTTTAATTAAGCGGCAATTTGATTCAGATTATGATATTAGAAAAAATCTTCCAAAAACTCGTGGAATAGAAGCCAAAACAAATACCGCTCCTATGCAGCGAGGTTTGTTAATAGACGAGGACAATGGAAATAATATCGGTGTTGTAACCAAAGGGCTTACCCAATATGAAATATTCAAAAACAAGCTTTATATTCCGCTTCTCCGCTCTACAGGTCAGATTTCTAATCCGCAGAATCCGGCTCGCTCAACGCCTGCAGGCCCTCCGCTAGTGGTTAAAACATTACAGCAAATCGGTAGAAATAGGGCAGAGTTTTATGTGTTTTTTGGCAACCATAATGCTTTTTATGATGTATTAAATCAGGTTTATAATTATATTATTATTTAATGAAATACAAGTCTTCAAATTCTAATCCGTGCCGAGAAAGAGAGTCTATTACAGTAGTGGCATACGTTTTGAACACTGAATTATAATTTTTTAATGCAGTTTTAATAACATTTTTATTCTCATTTTCAGATAATGTTATCTCCCCTGATTTTATACCCTTAATAATTTTGGGTATATTGGCATAAGTTGCTTTTCCGTATTTTTTTTGTGCGACAGCTTTTACATACTTCATTTCAAAACAAAGAAGCCCGACCTTTATTCCCAGTTCATCATCTTTTGCGCACGCATCTCTTAAAGCTTTGGGGGTTGGATATTTTAGAATATAATCCCCCTTTCTGTCTTTTATAAAATTACCGTTTTTATCTTTTTTGTATAAAATATCGTTTAGTAATTCTTCATTCATATTTTTATAAATATTGTACCAGCCGTTTTGTTTAGATGGGAAAAAGTCTTTTACACTAATCCCTGTAATCTGCATAGGGCCTGCACCATTAGGTGAGTTAATATTTTTTTTGAAAGTTCCATTGGTTTCCTGCCCTATTATTGAAACAAGCAATGCCTCTGGTATATTATATTTTACGGCTGCTTTACTAATTTTTTCTGTCCAGTATTCAATATCAATATTTTCTAGATTAACTCCACGTTTCTTAGCTTCATTGGTAATCATTTCTGTAACTTTTGCATTATTTTGAGACTCAGCAGTATTTTCCATTTTTCCTTTTACAAGAATAGGCTCTATGATATTAGGTTTATAACTCTTAATAGCATCTTGCTTGGCAACCATAAAACCATTAGCAATTTCTTCTTCCTTTGCAATAGCTTTAAAATATTGCTGGTTAAAGATACTAATCTCATCAAATTTATCAGTCTTCTCCAGCTTTCCGTCTTTGTTTATATCAGCCAGTCTTGCATAAAGTGCTTTCAAACCTTTCCAGCTGCTGTAGTCAATAGAATTTGTCATATTATATTGCCGTTCCTTTCAATTTATATAACGGCATAAGTTTTTAAAACTTTAGGGCTGTGTAACAAAAATTTACAAAATTTTACATTAGAATGGTTTAGTCTGGTTTAATTTAGCTCTGAGCTCTCTAAATCTTGCGATATCTTCCTGTGTTTTAGGCGATTCTCTGAACAGTGCCTGCGAAGTAGGATGAACCATTCTTATTGAATCCATATGGATTTCCAAAAATTCATATCTCTTAGGAGGCTGATTAGAATTCTTTGCATAAATTTCAACATTTACTACAGCTAGAAATCTGCGGTTTGCATCATTTAAAAGTTCTGTCAATTGCCTGTTTGCAGCGACATTATTTGATACATACACAGTACCTTTTATATCATCATTGTCTGTTAAAATTATTACCTCTACAGGTATCATATCATTGTTTGCCATTTATCAACCTCTCTTAATATATAAATTTTATAATATTTCTTTTCATCTGTCTAGTGTCTTTTAATGTTTATGCTTTTTTACCCTTACTCCTTCTACCTCATGGACATCTTCTGTTACCATAAAGGCCTTAGGGTCGAGTGAGTGAACCAGCTCTTTTAGTTTTGCAATTTCAAACTTACTAACAACACAATATGTTTGGATTTTTTCCTGTCTTGAATATCCGCCGAGTGTTTTCATATAAGTAACACTCACATCAAGTTCTTTCATAATAGCTTCACCGATTTCGCGGTAATATTCAGAGAAAATCCTCACAGATTTTGCCTTGTCAAATCCTTCAAGAACCGAATCTATTACTTTTGATGCTATATAATAAGTTAAAATAGAATATAGAGCTCTATCCCAGCCGTATAAAAAACCTGCTCCCATATATATAAACAGGTTAATGAACATTAATAATTCTCCGACAGAAATTATTTTCAATTTTCTTGAAAGGTTAATAGAAACCATCTCCGTTCCGTCTAAAGAAGCATTGTTTCTTAATATCAGCCCGACTCCGAGTCCTAAGATTAAGCCCCCGAATACCGTTGCCAGCAATAAATCTTCTGTAGCCTGCCTGCCGTGCAAAACATTGGTTGCGATGGCTAACATTCCGGTTGCATAGAAAGTCTGGATTACGAATTTTTTACCCAAATTCTTTAATGCCATCAATATAAACGGGATATTGATACAGAAAATAAGCAGACCTAAATTCCATTTGGTAATATAAGAAAGCATCATTGATATACCAACAACACCGCCGTCAATGATTTTATTCGGGAGCAGAAACATCTCCAGTCCTACTGCAAAAATAAAAGCACCAAGAGCCAGAAAGAAAGCCTTAAAAACAATCTCTCTTGCAATTTCCCACTTTGTCTTTTTTATAGGCTCTGCCTTTTTTCTTTTTGAAAAGAACATTTTTTCTAATCCTTACTCTTCATTATATTAAAAAGATTTCTTTTTTCTGCCTGTTCGTTTTCAGATTTTATTCCCAAAATAGCTTCCAAATCAGATTTTAATGTCATTAAATCTTCGTATTTTTTCAAAATTCCATCCATGCAGACAGAAACATCTCCGGTTTCTTCGGATACAACTAAACAAGCAGCATCAGAGACTTCTGACATCCCGATTGCAGCTCTGTGCCTTGTTCCGTATTTCCAGCTAAATTTCGGGTCTTCTGTAAGCGGAAGCAGTACGCCGGCGGAATGAATTTTGTTATTTTCAATAACCATAGCTCCGTCATGAAGCGGCGTGTTAGGGTGAAAAATAGTCAATATAAGCTCTGTAGAGATTATTGCATCAATACGGGTTCCGACATCTGAATACACACCGGTGCCCATATCTTTTTGAAACACGATTAAAGCGCCTGTTTTTGTTTTTGTAAGGTACTTAACAGCTTCAATAATCTCTTTTATAATATCAACTTCAGCCTCATTTGATTTATATGGTCCGGGTGTAAAAAAAGTTCTTCTTATAAAACCCGGCTGTCCTAAATAACCTAAAAGTCTTCTGAGTT
>CALUSZ010000155.1 GCA_944323495.1 Candidatus Gastranaerophilales bacterium | reverse complement strand
TTGAGCCTGGTTGGATTACAAGCCGTCAGATAGAAGCTGCAAGACGTGCAATGACCCGTGAAATCAAACGTGGCGGTAACGTTTGGATTAAAATATTCCCGGATAAACCGATTACTGCAAAACCTGCTGAAACTCGTATGGGTTCAGGTAAAGGTAACGTTGAATACTGGGTATCAGTAGTAAAACCAAACAGAATTCTGTTTGAACTTGATTACTTTGATAGAGCAGTTGCTGTAAGAGCATTGGAATTAGCAGCACAAAAATTGCCTATTAAGGTAAAAGTAATAGAAAAGGAATCTGTATAATTTAAAGGATAAATAACAATGAAATTAAGTGAAATGCGTGAAAAAACAGTTGACGAGCTAAAGCAGTTTGTTATTGATTCTAAAAAACAATTACTTGATAATAGAATCAAAAAATCAATGCATAAATTAGAAAACACAGCAGAGATTTCAAAAACAAAACGCTTAATCGCTCAAGCTAAGACTGTAATAACTGAGAAAGAAAATGAGGTAAAAAATGCCTAAGAAAGAAAAACAAGGTGTAGTAATAAGCGACAAAATGGACAAAACGGTTGTTGTAAAAGTTGCTTCATACGAACCGCACCCAAAATATAAGAAAATTATCGAATCAAACAAAAACTACAAAGCTCATGATGAAAAGAATGAATGCGGTGTTGGTGATACAGTAAGAATTATTGAATCAAGACCAATTTCAGGAAACAAGAGATGGGTTGTAGAATCTATCGTAGAAAAAGCTAAGTAGTGAATTAAAATTCGCCGGGGTGAGCCTGAACGCAAGACTCATGGACAGGCGGGGGTAAATGAACAACTGTTCAAAAGCCCATAAGTATGTAAGCCGGATTAAAGTTCGGCGCAAAACAAAAAGGAACAGAAAAATGATACAACAAGAAACAAGACTGGTAGTAGCAGATAATACAGGTGCCAAAGAATTATTGGTAATCCGTGTAATGGGAAGCTCAAATAAAAAATTTGCGGCTGTTGGTGATGTTGTTGTTGCAACTGTTAAGGATGCAACTCCTAATATGACAGTTAAAAAATCTGAAGTAGTAAAAGCAGTTATCGTAAGAACAAAACACGATATTAAACGTGCTGACGGCTCAGTTATCAGATTTGACGAAAATGCAGCTGTAATAATTAACAAAGACGGCAACCCGCGTGGAACCCGTGTATTCGGACCTGTAGCAAGGGAATTGAGAGACAAAAACTTCATGAAGATTGTTTCTCTTGCACCGGAAGTAATATAGTAGGAGTCGAAAATGACAAATAGTAATAAAAAAAGTTTGCATGTAAAAACTGGTGATAGAGTTATCATCACAGCAGGCAAGGATAAAGGAAAAACAGGTAACATTAAAAAAGCAATTCCTTCTGAAGGCAGAGTTGTTGTAGAAGGTGCTAATATGATTACCAAGGCAACAAAAGCTAATCCTGCATACGGTATTCAGGGCGGATTGATTAAGAAGGAAGCTCCTCTTGATTCATCTAACGTAATGATTGTATGCCCGAGCTGTGAAAAGCCTACCAGAATTAAACATGCAGTAGTAGATGGAAAAAAAGTCCGTGTTTGCAAAAAATGCGGCGAACAATTAGACGTATAGCTTAAAGTAGAACTTATACGCGGGGTTAAGTAGTTTTAATCTTGGTTAAAATTAGGTTTGCCCCTTCCGTATTAGTAGAAGGAAAGAAAAATGACTAGAACTAAAAACTTAAAAGCAAAATATGATGAAGAAGTAAAAGCAGCGCTTAAGGAAAAATTCAATTACAAAAATGATATGATGATTCCAAAGCTTCATAAAATTGTATTGAATATGGGTGTTGGTGAAGCTTCTCACAACTCTAAAATTGCTGATTCAATTCAGGCACAGCTGACTAAGATTGCAGGTCAAAAGGCATTGGTTACAAAGGCTAAGAAATCAATCGCTTCTTATAAATTAAGAGAAGGTATGCCTGTAGGTGCTATGGTTACATTGCGCGGTGAGAGAATGTATGATTTTCTTCAAAAGTTAATCTGCGTTGTTCTTCCACGTATTCGTGACTTTAGAGGTATTTCAGCCAAGAGTTTTGACGGCAGAGGTAACTATACTCTGGGTTTAAAAGAACAATCTCTGTTCCCTGAAATCACTTATGAAGAAGTTGATTTGGTAAAAGGTATGAACGTATCTATTATCACAACTGCTCATACTGATGATGAAGCAAGAGAACTCTTGAAACTTCTCGGTATGCCTTTCAAAGGAATGGGCAAGAACTAGGGGTAAAACCCGGAGGAAGGTCAGGTGTTAAAACCTGGTTTTCCAATTAGTAATTATGTTAGAATGTTGATAGAAATTAATATATAAAAGGAGAAAATCATGGCTAAAAAAGCGATGATAAACAAAGAACTAAGACGCGAAGCATTGGCTGCAAAGGGTAAATACCCGACAGTTAGACTTCATAACAGATGCAGCATCTGCGGACGTCCTCACGGATTCCACAGAGATTTCGGTCTTTGCAGAATTTGTTTAAGAAAAATGGCTCACCAGGGCTTGCTTCCGGGTGTTACCAAAGCCAGCTGGTAGGGTGATTTTACAGAAGAATTACGTTTGTAGGACTTTCTGTATATAGATATTCCTATAAATAAGTTATTTGCTGGCAATGTATAAATAATTTAGTAACGGGCGTCAAACAGACGCCCGTTACTAAATTATTCTTTAGATAAGTTCTTTAATGTATTAACGATACTTTCTTTTACTGCAAGAACTCTGTTATTAACTCCGAGTTTTCGGTATATATTTGACATGTGCGCTTTTGTTGTATGGTTTGAAATACATAATTTTTCAGAGATTTCATGATTATTCAGACCAGATACAACCAGGTTCATAACTTCCGCTTCTCTTGCTGTTAATTTTTTCATTATTAATTTGCTCCTATCTTTTTCATAGTTCTACTAAACTTCGCGCACTAAGTTATATAACTTTTGTATAATATTTTCATAATTATGTCTATAGGACTATGAGCTGATATTTTTTAATGTATATAAAAATCATTTAAAGCAAGCGGATGTTGAAAGTCGTCATGGCCAAATACTTGCATAACATAACGTCCTTTTTCATATAGGGTAAAGTAATTCGTTTGGTAATATCTTTCATCTTTCATAAGCCGATAATCTTTCGTTCTTACAACTTCATTTCCGCCCCAGGGGGCCTTATCGGTCATTTTAAAAACCTGTACGCGAATAAATTCGTTTTTCATTTTTTTAGGAGCTATAAAAAGGTAATATACCCGTTGACCTTCGTTAAAAGTTTTTTGGTCTTGGAGAGCGTTTTCTGCTGTTATAGGTTCCGTATTAAATAATATCAGGCCTCTTTCATATGTACAGCCGGTCAGGATAAAAACAGCAAATATAAATATAGATATGTATTTTAAAATTTTCATTATTTTTCCAGCTGTTTTATTTTCTGGTTAACTAAATTAAGCATTTTTTCATCTTTCTCAATTCCTGCATAAAGATAATAATATTCTAATGCTTTTTCTGTATCTTCTTTTTGTTCATAAGCCATACCAATAGAGTAGTAGGCATATGGATAATCCGGTGAGAGTTTTATAACTTTTTCGAAGCTTTTAATTGCATCGTCGTAGTTTTTTTGGCTTGCAAACACCAGACCTTTGTTAAAAAGGGCATCTGTGTTATCTGGTTCTATGGTTAAAAGTTTATCATAGAAGCTTAGAGCTTTGGCGTTATTTCCCAATAGTTTATAAGTATTTGCAATCTTAAGCATAGTAACTTTATCATCAGGTTTAAATATTACAGCTTTTGTATAGTAGTCAATGGAGTCTTCATATTTTTGTTGTTTATAAGCTTCATCGCCTTTTTTTATAAGTTCATCATATGTTAAGGCAGGTTGTTCATTATCGCTGTTAGCTTGTGTAATGGATGTTGTTTCTGCCGGTTTTGCAGCAATAGGTTCTGCTGCAGAGGCTGCGGCTATAATATTTTTATTTTTGGTTTTGAAATCTTTTAGTACGGAATTATATTCAGTATTTGAAGGTGCAAGTGAAACTGCTTTTTCGTAATTAACAAGAGCTGTTTCTATGCATCCCATTTTATCATTTGCCTGTGCACAGCCAAAGTATGCAGATGCCTCTTTGTCATTTAAATCAATAGCATCCTCAAAATATAGAATAGCCTGACCGTAATCCTCTTTTGCATATAAATCATAACCATATGCAATTGATGCGGCAGCTAAATTTTGTTTTAATCTATCATTAGGTTGTTTATTAAGAAGCTCTTTATAAATATCTATTGCTGCAACATAATTATCCATTGCATGAAGAGTCAATGCCTTATTGGCAAGAAGTTCATAATTATCTGGTTCTGATTTTAAGGCAAAATCATAATACTTCAACGCATTATTGTAATCCTGTTTTTTGTGGTAGCATAATGCTAACTCTTTTTTTGTTTCTATGTTAGAAGAATCTTTTGAGTATGATTTTTCAAAGTTAAAAAGAGCCAAATCATTATTATCCAGATTTTTATAGACTAAACCCAGATTTCTGTAAGCATCCGCGTCATCAGGATATGCTGAAAGATACTCTTTGTACTGTTCAATAGCCTCGTCATATTTTTCCATATTACCTAAAAGGTTGGCGTAATCAAACTTGAGCATTACAAGTTTTGGATTTAGTTCAAATACTTTTTTATAGACAGCGAGTGCTTTAGAGTTTTCTTCAAGATTTTGATATGATAATGCCAATTTTGCTAATACAGCTTCATTTTCAGGATCATTTTCAACAGCTTTTTCCAGAATTTCTGCTGCCGCCTGATATTGTTTTGTATCAAAAAGAGCCATTCCATAATTTGCATATTCTTTAAATGCTGCAGGATACTTTTTATAGATATTTGAATATATTTCACACGCTTTTTCCGGCTGATTGGATGCATAATAAACATTTGCCAGATTTTCGCTTGCTTCCTGATGCTCAGGGTAGGCGCTTAAAAACGTATTATAATATTCAATAGCATTTTTGTAATTTTTTCTAAAATATTCAATATTCGCTAAATTTAGATAATTATACTTATATTCAGGATAAATCTGCTGTGCCTGCATAAAAGAGTTATACGCGTTTTCATAGTCGCCTAAAGTTTGCAGGACATTTCCAATGCTTATATATATGAATGCATCGTTTGGACGGAGTTTTATAGCTTTTTTATACGCTCCAAGAGCCTCCTCATAGTTTCCAATATCAGAATAGAGGCCTGCTATTTTTGTATAAAGCATTGCATCATCGCCGTTAATAGCAATTGCTTTTTGGATTATACTGATAGCTGTGTTATAATCACTTTTGTACTCATAGTTACAAGCCTGTTGATACAATGCGTGTGCTTCTTTGGTCATCTTTGCTTCAGCTTCTATTGCTGATAAAGAAACAATTATTGCCAAAAGTGATATATAAAATTTTTTTGTATTCATAACATAAGCCCTCAAAGTATATTTTATCAGAAAAATATTTTATAGAAAATTATCTTTAAGTTTTATTACTATAAAAAGGGCTCTTATAAGAATTATAAGAGCCCTTTTTGTTTCATTAAGCCAATTTTTAGAACATTAAACCAGCTTCTCTTGCTGCATCAGCGAGAGCTGCTATTCTACCGTGGTAGAGGAAACCTCCTCTATCGAATACAACACATTCAATGCCTGCTTTTTTAGCTTTCTTGGCAATAGCTTCACCTACAACTTTTGCAGCTTCAATATTACCGCCGTGTGCTAATTTTTCTTTTAACTCTTTATCAACTGATGAAGCTGAACAAATTGTTATATGTTTTTCATCATCAATTAATTGAGCATAGATGTGTTTTGTACTTCTGTACACAGCCAATCTTGGAAACTCGGAAGTTCCTGCGATTTTGGTTCTGATTGCTCTATGTCTTTTTTGTACTTTTGGTTTTCTAATTTCTTGTTTAATCATTTTTTTAACCTTTCTTTCCAATTGGTTTTAAGCCTACAAATTCATGTAATAGCCTTCAACCCTTCTTTTGCCCGGTCTCTATTGATGGTCAATCATGAGGCCATCTGGGCGTTTTTATTGTATCCTATTTTTTACCTGCTTTACCGGCTTTGCGTCTAATGTATTCGCCTTCATATTTAACGCCTTTTCCTTTATAAACTTCAGGAGGACGTTTGCTTCTTATGAATGCTGCAACATCGCCGACTGTTTGTTTATTTGAACCTTTAACACTGATTTTTGTATTAGCTTCTACTGATAATGTAATACCGGCCGGCGGTTCAATAATAACCGGGTGTGAGTAACCGAGTGCCATATTTAGTTTAGAGCCTTCCATATTTGCACGATAACCTACACCTACAATTTCAAGTTTCTTTTCAAAACCTTGAGAAACGCCGTGTACAGCATTTGCAATCAATGTTCTGAATAAGCCGTGAAGGGCATTAGTTTTTCTATCATCAGAGTTTGGTTCTACGATAATATGATTATCTTGTACAGATACCTTAACTTCTTCCCTGAACGGTACTGATTCAGTTCCTTTAGGTCCTTTTACTGTTATAACATTTCCATCAATTTTTACTTCAACGCCTGATGGAATTTCTATAGGTTTTTTACCAATTCTTGACATATTATTTTCTCCTTTTTACTATGCAGACTTTTCTGCCAATTGAATCTGCTTTAATAATACTTACCAGACATAGCAGAGGATTTCGCCGCCGAGGTTTTCTTTTCTTGCCTTACGGTCTGTTAAAAGTCCTTTGCTTGTAGAAACGATTGCTATACCCATACCACCTAATACCTGTGGAAGGTTTTTAGCTTTGCAATAGCTTCTAAGACCCGGTTTTGATACTCTTTTTAAGTTTGTAATAACAGGCTTGTTTGCTTCGTCATACTTTAATTCAATTGTTAAGTATTTGAAGTGACCTTCTGCTCTTTCTGAATAATCAGCAATAAAACCTTCTGATTTTAAAAGTTTAGCAAGAGCTACTTTTAACTTTGAAGAAGGCATTTCTACTGATGGGTGTGAAACAACATTAGCGTTTCTAATTCTTGTTAGCATATCTGCTATTGGATCTGTGTTCATATTTTCTATCCTTATAAGTTGCGGTGCCGATGAATTTTGCCGTTTAGGTTCTTAAAAGTATTATCTTCAAAACCTGGGCAGCTTTTTCGGCCCCTTCTACTCGTCGCTTACTAAATTAATTGCTGCTCATTCTGTTTATAAAGCGTTTTTTAGCAGTCCGACAACTTTAGTCTAGCATGTTCATATTTTTTTTACAAGCAATTTATTACAGAATGTTAATAAAATATTCCCCAATTAACTGATGGTTTTTTTTATAACATTCAGGTTAAATATAATTATTAAATCTTTTTCATACTTCCAGCTATTCTTAATTCCAAGAGCCGTTTCAAAGGCTCTTTTTTTTAACTTTCTTCTCTTAAAAGTAAAATAGTTGTATTTAATTCTTCCAATAAGTATTGAAGCTGGTTTGCGATATTTTCCGGATTATAAATCGAACCGCTTTCAGAATATGCAAGGTAGCGCTGGTAGGTGACTGCTTCTTTTCTTAAAAGTGCGATAGATTTAACATAGCGGTTAACCTCCTGAAGTTTCCTAAAGGATTCATAATAGCTTTCAGGCTTGCCGTCGTATTTTCTTGAAAGATTATCAATATTTAATGTTAAAAGGTTTGCTTTGGTTACAAAAAGCTGTAGACTTTCATTATCCTCAATGCAGTCAACAAGTTTTTCAAGCATCGGAATAATCTCATTTGCATCATTAACAAATTCAGAAGTTTTATCTTTTTTTTGAATAATATTAATAAAAGCCGGGTTATCTTTTGGTACAGGCTTTAATTCCGACGGGTCATTAAATCCTTCCTGTGATTCAAATATTGGTGTTGTAACTTTTGTTTTTGTTTTTTCAACTTTTTCTCCAATATCCGGAAGTGTGCCTGCATAACCCTTTCCTTGAAGTTCTTTTTCCAAAGCCTTGTCTTTTTTATTCCAGAAAAAAGCGTGGGATGGAAGGGTTACGCTCAGTAATATTAAACAGACCAGAAACTTTTTCATATCTATATTATATTCATTTATTCCAAAAAGGCAAAGTTTACTGCCTTAGTGTTTAATAGATTTTTTTTTAGATTTTCTTTAATCTTTTTTCAGGAGGAAGATATTTATGTGCGAAATAGAAGATATAAAAGCAAGACAGATTCTTGATTCAAGGGGTAATCCGACTGTTGAGGCAGAGGTGATTTTGCTGGATGGAACTGTCGGGAGAGCCTCTGTTCCTTCAGGAGCTTCAACAGGGATTTATGAAGCAAGAGAGCTTAGGGATAAGATAAGAGATGATTATTTAGGCAAAGGTGTTTTAAAGGCCGTTGAAAATATTAATTCTGTAATAACTCCGAATTTGCTTGGCGAAGACGCCTCCGACCAGAGATTTATTGATAATCTTATGATAGAGATGGACGGAACTTTTAATAAATCTAATCTTGGTGCTAACGCTATTTTGGCAGTATCTCTTGCTTGCGCAAGAGCTTCTGCAGAATTTTATAATCTTCCATTATATCGTTATTTAGGCGGAATATATGGGTGTGTATTGCCGTCACCTATGATGAATATTTTAAACGGAGGAGCGCATGCTAATAATAATCTTGATTTCCAAGAATTTATGATTACTCCGGCAGGAGCTTGTTCATTTTATGATGCTCTGAAGGCAGGCTCAGAAATATTCCATACCCTTAAACAAATACTGGCAGAAAAAGGCTTTTCCACAACAGTAGGCGATGAAGGCGGGTTTGCGCCAAATATAAATTCTACACGTGCTGCGATTGAATTTATAATTATGGCTATAGAAAAAGCAGGATATAGCACCAATAACGTAAAAATTTGCCTTGATGTTGCAGCCTCCGAATTATACGAAGAAGGTGAATGTAATGGCGGTGTTTGTTCTTTAAGCAGATACTATTTAAAAGGAGAAGATAAAAAATTAACCTCCGAAGAAATGGTCGATTATCTTGCAGAATTAGTTCGAGACTATCCGATAATATCAATAGAGGACGGTATGAGCCAGGATGATTGGCTCGGCTGGCAGAATCTTAGTGCAAAAATCGGGCATAAATGTCAGCTTGTTGGTGATGATTTGTTTGTAACAAATACCAAACGCTTGATGGAAGGTATTGAAAAACAGGTTGCAAATTCAATACTTATCAAACCAAATCAAATAGGTACATTATCAGAAACACTTGATGCCATACAAATGGCTCATGAAAATAATTATAGTGCTATTATTTCTCACCGCTCCGGAGAAACAGAAGACAGTTTTATTGCAGACCTTGCAGTTGCCGTTAATTCCGGACTTATCAAAACAGGTTCAATTTCCAGAACTGACAGGATGGCAAAATATAACCAGCTTCTTAGAATTGAAGAGGAATTGGGGGCTGGAGCAAAATACGCCGGCTTCAAGGCATTTAAATGTACAAATTGAAACCTCGCAGTTTGTTATTCTTATTAGCAGAAAGTTCTGCTAAGCCCATAAAATAATCTCTTAAAGCTTCAGGTTGATTTCCCCAAAGCTTTTGTCCGATAAGCAGGTGGCTTTTTAGCACACCATCGACGGCCTTGGCAGGCGGATAAGCAATACTCCTTCTGCCCACAGTTAATTTGGCTAAGTTGCTTCCTAATGATACCATAATATACATCCTTTATAAAAAAACTACACACCTATATTATATAAGTATTTATTTTCTTAAAAATTGCAATATTGTTACAAATATTAATATTTAAAGCTCCCGTCGTCCTTCTATTGCTCTGGCTAGAGTAACTTCATCTGCGTACTCTAAATCCGCACCAACAGGCAGGCCGAATGCTATACGTGAAATTTTTATACCAAAAGGTTTTATGAGTTTTGTAAGATAAAGGCTTGTAGCTTCACCTTCTACAGACGGTGAAAGTGCTAAAATTACTTCCTGTACACTCTCATCCGTAAGTCTGGTTAAAAGTTCTTTTATTCTGATATCTTCCGCTCCTATTCCGTCCATAGGGGATATAAGTCCCTGTAATACATGATAAAGTCCTCTGTACTCGTTTGTTTTTTCTATTGCAATCAAGTCTTTAGTCTCTGCAACGACACAAATTACAGAACGATTTCTGTTTGCAGACTCGCATATTTCACACGGACTCTGTGTTGAGATGTTGAAGCAGATTTCGCAAGTTTTAGAGCTTTTTTTTGCATCAAGAATTGCATTAGCGAATTTTTCTACTTCGCTCAACGGCATCTTTAGCACCTGAAAAGCCATCCTCTGAGCAGATTTTGGCCCGACAGACGGAAATTTTTGAAACTGTTCTATTAATGTTGCAATTGACTTTGGATAAATCATATTTGCTCTTTATTAAAATAAGCCGGGAATACTTATTCCGCCGGTAACAGATTTCATCTTTTCTTCCATAACCTTAATTGCCTTAGAAGAAGTTTGATTTATAGCTGTTGTAATCAAATCTTCAAGCATTTCAATTGTATCTTCGCTTACGGAAGACGGGTTTTCCGGATTAATAGCTTCTGCAGAAAGCTTAATAGATTTAAATAAACCTTTGCCGTCGCATGTAACTTTTACAGCGCCGTTAGCTGCTTCTCCGGCTATATCCATTTTATTTAATTCATCTTGAGCTTCTTTAAGTTTTTTCTGAATATTTTGTGCTTGTTTCATCATATTCATCATGTTCATCATAATTAGTACTCCTCCTTTAGATTTGGTTTTCTATTTTTGCCATTAAGTCGTCATCAATA
>CALUSZ010000154.1 GCA_944323495.1 Candidatus Gastranaerophilales bacterium | reverse complement strand
AAATCAGAGTCAGGTTTTACGCCATACGACATCAATGATTGAAACTGGTTTTCAATCATATTAATCCTATGTAAAGTTGCATCTAAACCCGTAAGATTCATCTTACGCTCACCTTCCTCTTAAATTTTACTTACCCAAGTCTTTTATCTACAATTATCAGGAAGCTATTCCTTCCCAATAAAAGTGTAATATATATCCAGACAAGCAACATCAATCAAAAGATTGAAATTTATTTTTTCAATTAGACCATTAGATTAATACGCATAGTAGTCTATAAAAATATATTGATGTATAATTTTGTTATGTCAGATAAAATTACGATTAAGGGTGCGAGAGAACATAACCTCAAAAATGTATCGTTAGAAATCCCCAAAAACGAACTTGTAGTATTTACAGGGGTTTCTGGTTCGGGGAAAAGTTCGCTTGCTTTTGATACAATTTTTGCAGAAGGACAGAGAAGGTATATTGAAAGCCTCTCGACTTATGCACGCCAATTTTTAGGCCAGATGGATAAACCTGATGTTGATTATATTGATGGACTTACACCTGCTATATCAATTGACCAGAAATCAACAAGCAACAACCCGCGCTCTACAGTCGGAACAGTTACAGAGATTTATGATTATTTAAGACTTCTGTATGCGCGCGTCGGAACGCCTTATTGCCCTAAATGCGGGAAGCCGATTAAGCCGCAGACGATTGATGAGATTGTATCAAGTATTCTTAAGCTTCCGGAAGGTACAAAAATCCAGATTTTGGCTCCGATTGCAAAAGGCAAAAAAGGCGAATTTCAATCTTTATTTGAAGAACTACGGCAGGAAGGGTTTGTCAGAGTTAAAGTCGACGGTGAGATTTATAACCTTGATGAAGATGAAATTAAGCTTGCCAAAACCAAAGCTCATACAATATCTGTCGTAATCGACCGCGTTGTCGTGAAAGAATCAGCAAAATCAAGAATCGCTGACAGTGTCCAAATTGCATTAAAAAAAGCGGACGGAGTCACGAATATTGATGTTATCGGGGGGGAGGAAATAGTTTACAGCGAAAAACTTGCCTGTCCCGATTGCAATTTGAGCTTTGAAGAGCTTACTCCCAGAATATTTTCATTTAATGCTCCCTACGGCGCTTGCGATAAATGCGGAGGACTCGGAGTTGATTTCAAGATTGATCCTGATTTAGTTATACCTGATAGAACAAAAAGTATTAATGAGGGGGCAATTTACCCTTGGAGCAAATCTTCAACCTCTTATTATGAAGATGTTTTATCCGCAGTGAAAAATGCATTTAATATAGATTATGATATTCCGTTTAAGGATTTGCCGGAAGAGCATCAGAATATTATTCTCTACGGCTCAGATGAGAGAATTCCGATGAGAATTAAAGAATTTGGCGGACACCGTTACAGAACAACTCTTCAGAAATTTATCGGCGTAGTTCCTTTCCTGATGAAACATTACAATGTCGATAGCGAATACTGGAAAGCCGAGATTGAAAAATATATGGTTACGACTCCTTGCGAAAAATGCGGCGGCGCAAGACTTAAACCATTCCCGCTTGCGGTCAGAATAAACGGTAAAAATATTTACGAATTCTGCCTGATGCCTGTAGATAAGGCGTACGAATTCGTATCCGACCTGTATTTAACCCTGTCTGATTTTCAGATGAAAATAGGTAAGCAGATTTTAGACGAGGTCCGCGCAAGGCTTAAATTCCTATGCGATGTCGGCCTCAATTATCTAGACCTTGCGCGGACCTCCGGAACACTATCGGGCGGCGAAGCACAGAGAATAAGGCTTGCAACACAAATCGGAAGCGGACTTTCAGGGGTTTTGTATGTTCTTGATGAACCGTCCATAGGCTTGCATCAGAGGGACAATGACAGGTTGATTAAAACCCTTTTGAAACTCCGAAATATGGGAAATTCTCTTATAGTAGTCGAGCATGACGAAGATACGATTAGGAACGCGGATTATATTGTAGATATAGGCCCAAAAGCCGGTGTTAACGGCGGTAATATTATTGCGCAGGGTTCGGTAGAAGATATTATCGAATCAGAAGAGTCTATTACAGGAAAATATTTGAGCGGAGAATATTTTATTCCGATTCCTGAAAGAATCAGACCCGGAAACGGAAACTTTTTGCAGATTAGAAACGCATTCAAGAATAATCTGAAGAATATTGACCTTGATATTCCGCTCGGAAAAATTGTTGTACTAACAGGGGTTTCAGGCTCGGGTAAATCAACTCTTATGCAGGATTTGATTTATGAATACGCTGTTCACAAGCTCCGCAAAAACAGACCCAAACCGCAAGGTGTTGATGAGATTTTGGGATTTGAAAATATTGATAAGATAATCGATATAGACCAATCCCCGATTGGCAGAACTCCGCGTTCAAACCCTGCAACTTATACAGATGTATTTACGCCTATTCGGGAATTGTACGCCAAAACAAACGAGGCCAAAATGCGCGGGTATAAACCGGGCAGATTTAGTTTTAATGTTAAAGGCGGGCGCTGCGAAGCCTGTGCGGGCGATGGTGTTTTGAAAATCGAGATGAACTTTTTATCGGACGTTTATGTAAAATGTGACGTTTGCAAGGGAAAAAGATATAATAATGAGACACTTGAGGTCAAATATAAGGGTAAAACGATTTCAGATGTTCTGGAGATGAGTGTAAAAGAAGCGTATGAGTTTTTTGAAAACATACCTCAGATTGCAAACAAACTCAAGACGCTTAATGATGTGGGCTTAGACTATATCAAACTCGGGCAGAGTGCAACAACACTCTCCGGAGGGGAAGCTCAGAGAATTAAATTGGCATCAGAGCTTAATAAGCGCGCCACAGGGAAAACGCTCTATCTTTTAGACGAGCCTTCTGTAGGACTCCACTGGCATGATTTGGATAAATTGATTAAAATTATTCAGCAGCTTGCAGATAATGGTAACACTATTCTGATAATCGAACACAACCTCGATTTAATCAAAGTTGCGGATTATATAATAGACTTAGGTCCCGAAGGCGGAGATGCCGGCGGCGAAATCGTTGCCTGCGGTACGCCAAGAGAAGTTTCCTGTGACAAAAAATCATATACAGGCCAGTATCTAAAACAGTTCTTTGAATAAAATAATAATTAAAATCCCCCGCCCAAACCGCGGGGGATTCATAACCTATTCTTCAAACGGGATTGTAATTATATATTTATTTCCCTTCTTCTCCTTAGTCATTTTATCGGCGTCCAGCTTTTCATCAAGATAAAATGCCTGTGAAAAATTCATTATCCGTTCGCCCCTGCGGCCATTCTTCTCCACCCTGCCTGATACCGTAACCATATTGTTATCTAAATTTACATTGACATTCTCCTCATTACCGTCTAAAGGCTTCAAATCAACAACAATCTTATACTCATCCGACTCCTTAACAAGATTGACAAGCATCGGAGCAACAGCCGGATCAAACGGATTTTGCTGAAGCATCCTATCTTCAAATTTATGAATTTTGCGCTCCTGATGTCTCATCATACGCTCCATACGCTTCATTTGATACTCAGGATTCGTCATTCTATTAAATGTTGTATCAACTACAAAATAAAAGGCTAAATACGCGCCTATAAACGTCGCAAGAACAATTCCTAAAAATTTCCAAACAGGATGATGACTTCTTTCTTCTTCTAACATATAAAACTCTCCTTTCTGCTCAAAAATGAACTTACTTAGTTTTATTTACCCTATTATAGTTCTTAAAACAATTATGCAACAGGGGAGTTTTTTTAGAAAATAATTATCCCAACGGGTAGTTCAAATACTATTTTTGTAGTAATATGAAATAATTATATGAGGTGCTTATGAAAAAATCATTAGTGAAATATCCGTTTTTAACAAGAGATGTAGAAATCTATGAACAGGATAACGGCCATAAAATAGTGCTTGCACATAAAGAAGGCGGTATGGTGAGCGTTTCTTCCTGGGTTAAAACCGGCTCTATCAATGAAAATGATAAAAATAACGGGATTTCACATTTTCTGGAACACTTAATGTTTAAAGGCACTCACAAACATAAAGCAGGAGAATTTGATAAAATTCTTGAAGCCAAAGGAGCTATTGTTAATGCTGCCACCTGGAAGGATTATACTTTTTATTATGTAACCCTTCCAAAAGGCGAAAATAATGAAAACTTCTATACTGCCATTGATTTGCACGGAGATATGATGAGCGATCCGGTAATCCCTGATTATGAAATGGGTGCTCCATTTGATGTGAATGATAAGACAGTTTCTGACAAACGCGAAAGACATGTTGTTATTGAAGAAATTCGCATGAGAAAAGACCAGCCGTGGACTAAAGTTTACAATGCAGTTAATGATGCAATGTACACTTCTCATCCATATAAACGCGATGTAATCGGAACTCCCGAAATTATCTCTCAAGTCAGTCAGCAAGAGGTAATGAATTATTACAGGACTTTCTATTCACCAAAGAATGTAACTACAATAATTGTCGGTGATTTTGATTCCGAAGATGTTCTTAAGCGTGTAATTAAGGCCTTCAATTGGGGCGAAAGACCACAAGCGCCTGAGAGGAATATAACTCCGGATAAACCGGTTGAAAAAACTGTATTTGTTGAAAATGAAGCTAATATTAATTCATCATTTATGATGTTTGGATTTTTAGGCGCATTAGCACGGGACTTAAAAAATAGTATTGCTCTTGAAATGCTTGCTGTTATTTTAGGAGAAGGCACGAGTTCAAGATTATACATTAATCTTATCGAAAATCAAAAAGAACATATTTTTAATATGATAGATGCTGAATGCTATCAGTTTAGAGACGGAAGCAACTTCTTTGTACAGGCGAACTTCAATCCTGAATATAAAGAAAGGGCTGTTGAACTTGTAAAAACTGAAATTGCAAAGCTTCAGGAAGGAATAACTGCAAGAGAGCTTAATAAGGCTAAAAAGAAGCTTAAATCACGCTTCGCGTGTGATGTTGAAACAGTTTCCGATATAGGAGAAACTATCGGGTATTATATGACCGTCTGCGACGATTTATCAATTGCAGAAGAATATATGCCGGTTTGTGAAGCGATGACAGAGGCGGATTTAACAGAGGCTGCTAAAAAATATTTGGATTTAAACCATGCAGCTATTTCAGTTCTAAGTCCTAAAAAATAAAAAAAATTCCGGAAGTTTAAAAGCTTCCGGAATTTTTTTTATTCAACTGTAAGTTTCTTAATATTGCCTTTTTCTGCAGAAACTTTCGGTGCTGTTATTGCTAATATACCGTGTTCCAGTTTTGCTGTCGTTTTTTCAACATCAATTTCCTGCGGGAAATATACGGTTCTTGAAAATTCGCCGTATTTGAATTCGGAGTTTCTGTAACCTGTAGTATCTTCCTTGTGTTCTTCTTCTTTCTTGACATTAATTGTAATATGGTTTTTATCAATATCTATATCCAAATCATCTTTTTTAACACCAGGAAGCTCTGCTTTTACACTGTATTCCTTGTCTTTTTCATGAAGCTCAACCGGCATTGCAAGTTTGTCTAATTCATCTTCATTGTAAATATATTCCGGGAAAAAGCTGTCAAAGTTTCTGTTTAAAATAGAACTGATTTCATCATTAACTGATTTAATAAATCCGTCCGGTGATTTTTTAATTAAGAATTTCATGATGTTCTCCTTTCATATTTCATAACCTGTTACTTTCAACACTTATATTATTACTCGGTTTATCAGAGAACCTGGATTTCTTAACCAAAAATTAACAAACTTATATCTCAATATTTCTTATAATCCTTGCCGGATTTCCGGCTGCAATTGTATTTGCAGGAATACTTTTTGTCACAACACTTCCTGCACCGATGATTGCTCCATCTCCGATTTCAACACCAGGGAGAATTGTTGAATCTGAACCTACCCAAACATTTTTGCCAATTTTGACCGGATTGGGGCGAATAC
>CALUSZ010000153.1 GCA_944323495.1 Candidatus Gastranaerophilales bacterium | reverse complement strand
AGGTAAGGTTGAAATGAGCCGAACGTATCTACGATTCATACTCTACCAACTGAGCCTAAGTATTTGAAAAGTTAATATATAAGCGGAAGTAGCTCAGTTGGTAGAGTATCTGCCTTCCAAGCAGACTGTCGCGAGTTCGAGTCTCGTCTTCCGCTCCATAAAGAAGAGTTCCAAGTGGAGCTCTTTTTTATTTGCGGAAGCCGAGACTCCGTCTCTTCCTCCATTGGCTTAAGTGGTTATTCAGGGTTTTATGTAATATTTCACAGAAAAGGTGACATTTAGTCACCTTTTCCT
This sequence comes from Candidatus Gastranaerophilales bacterium, assembly GCA_944323495.1. The sequence goes on along the minus strand of CALUSZ010000153.1, from coordinate 16,303 downwards.
GCACGCCAACGGAGTCCTTGCTCCATAAAGAAGAGTCCTAAAAAGGGGCTATTTTTTATTGTGTGTTTCACGGGCTTTTATTTCCATAGTTGTAATGGTATAATAATTTTAATTGAAGGAGAATCAGATGAATAAATTGAGGATAGGACTTATTGGGCTTGGAACTGTTGGGTGTGGTGTTTATAAAACATTGCAAAACTTTGATAATATTGAGATAGTAAAGATTGCGGTTAAGAATCTTAATAAGAAACGTTCGGTAGAGCCGCCGTTATCAATGATGACAGATAATCCTTTTGAAGTTGTTAATGATCCTTCAATAGACGTTGTTGTTGAATTAATTGGCGGTGTTGAGCCTGCTTATAGTTATCTTGAGAAGGCTATCAAAAATGGGAAGCATATTGTAACTGCAAATAAAGAGCTTTTGGCTAAAAGGGGTGCAGAGATTTTCAATCTTGCGCAGGAATATAATCGGGTAATTTTATACGAAGCTGCTATTGCGGGCGGAATTCCTATTATTATGCCAATAAAAACTATTCTTGCCGGAAATAAAATTAATAAAATTCATGCTATTTTAAATGGTACAACAAATTATATTCTTACCAAGATGGATACAGAAGGTGCATCTTATGAAGAAGTTTTAAAAGAAGCACAGGAATTGGGTTATGCGGAAACTGATCCTACCGGTGATGTAGAAGGATTTGATGCTGCATATAAAATAACCACTCTTGCTACGATTGCTTTTAAGAAGAAAATTAAACTTGAAAATGTATATCGTGAAGGTATAACAAAAATCCGCAAGGAAGATATGAGGGAGGCAAATGAGTTCGGGTATAAAATTAAACTCATTGCTACAGCATCAATTGACGAAAATAACAATGCTGATGTAAGAGTTCATCCCATGTTAGTTTCAAAAGATACTACTCTTGCTCATATTGATTATGTTACAAATGCTGTTGAACTGAATGGTTTCCCTATCGGTAAGATTGTACTTTCAGGCCCAGGGGCCGGAGAATTTCCGACTGCAGCCTCTGTTGTAGGGGACATTTTGGCTATAGAGGCCGAATTCGGAAAAACGGATTATATGCTTCCGATGATGCGCTGCAGTCATTCTGCGGCTGCTGTGCCGGTTAAAATTGACGATACGTATAATAAATATTATATTTCTATAACTGCGCCAAATGCGATTGGCGTAATCGCTAAAATTGGAACCATTTGTGCAAATAAGAATATAAGTCTTTCCAGTATTCTTCAGCGCGGAGTTTCAGAGGACAATACTGCGGATATTACTGTAATTACCGAAAAATGTCAGGAAAAACTTATAAAAGAAGCTGTTGGTGAGCTTACTGATTGTAAAATTAACAGCATTATAAGGGTTGCGGATTGAGAAGATTAATATTTATTCTTTTATCAATTCTCTTTTTCATTTTAGCTTTTATTCAGGCAAATCCTGTTGAGACAGAGCTTAATAAAGCTTTTATCAATCCGGAATCTGTTTTGGTTAAGCTTGCCGGCATCTCCTCCAGTTATCTGAATGTAATTTTGGAGGCGGATAATGAAGAAGGAATTGAATGTTTAAAAGATTTGCTTCCGGATGTTCAGGGGATAAATATTAAGGAGATTACGGATGTTTACAGGGATTATCCTGAAAATTTTTTGAGTGCGCATACCAGAAACTTAATTAAAAACAGGGATTATGCGGCTCTTGAGAGGGAAAGCCTTGTAAGAGTGTACAACCCTCTTGGAATTTATATTGCGCCTCCTGATTCTGATCCGTATCTTCTGGCAACGGATTATGCGCTGCAAAATGATGGGGGAGAGCAGTTAAAAAGGTTTAATAATAAATTTTATCTTTTAAAACGCTATAAGATAAAAAACATTGAGGATGTTGAAAAATTTCTTGACGCACAGAAAGCTGCAGAGTCCGGAAAAATTTATCTCGCGGGGGTGCCGGTTCATTCTTATTTAACAAGTCAAAAATCTGCATTTGAAATAAATATAATTTGTATAATTTCAACTTTTGCTCTAATACTTTTATGCAGGTACTATTTCAAATCAATAAAAATAGTAATCCCGATAGGGTTTAGTATTCTTTACGGCTTCCTGCTCGGTTATTCGGCTTCGGCGCTTTTGTTCCATAAACTGCATATTTTGACGTTCGTATTTTCAACCTCGCTTATTGGAATAAGCCTTGATTATTCTCTGCATTATATTTTGACAGGAAGGGAAGCAGGTTTTAAAAAAAATCTTACAGCCTCCATGCTTACAACCATTTTAGCTTTTTTGACTCTGTTGTTTTCTAATATGGAGATATTAAAACAAATTGCTGTATTTACTTCTTTCGGCTTATTAGGGGTCTATCTTTTTGTATTAATAGTTTTTCCAAGAGATTTTTACTTTGAAGATGGTAAGTTTCCGAAAGTTAATATTTGCAAACTAAGGACTGCCTTTTTATGCTTGGTTATACTTGTAATTATGGCTGGTTCTTTTCGGATAAAATTCAATGATAATATAAAAAATCTGTATAAACCGCCTAAAGATTTAATTGTTTCTGAAAAAGTATATAAAGATGTTTTTGATACACAGAATACTGAATTTCTAATTGTTAAGGGAAAGAGTGTTGATGATATATTAAATCAGGAAGAGAAACTGGGGATAAAAGATGGGTTTGCGCTTTGTAATTTTGTATCATCAATATCTATGCAGAGGGAAAATCAGGAACTTGTAAAACAAATTTATCGTGAAAATCTTGACAGGTATGGTGTTTTTCTTGGAAAAGAGAATATAAAGAGGATTAAGGAAAAAGAATTAAGGCTTTATGATGTTGAAAAATTTCCGCTGAAAAATGAGTTTATGCTTGATAAAAATACTTCATATATTCTTGTAAACGGGCATTATAAAGACTCAATAAGTCCTTCTGATGAGATGAGCAGACATTTGAGAGAATTGAGAAAGGAGTGTATTGTTCTTGTGCCGTGTGTGTATGGAGTGCTGTTAGTTCTTCTTTCGGTCTTTTTTGGTTTAAAAAATGCTGTAAAAATAATATTGTCTCCTTGTCTGGGTGTAGTTTTTTCTATAAGTCTGCTTGCGCTTTTAGGGGAGGAAATTAATCTTTTTAATATTTTAGCTCTGTTTTTAATAACAGGATTTAGTCTGGATTATTCAATATTCCGGCTGAATAGTTCTGGAAAGTCAACTGATGCTGTATTTATGTCCGCAGTATCTACGGCATTTTCGTTTTTAATGTTGTCGTTTACAGGATTTAAACTCATTAGTACGCTTGCTCTTACTTTGTTTTTAGGAATTGCTGTTTCATATTTATTGAGCTTGTTTATGATAAAATCTAAATCATGAATGATAGAATGCAACATAAGGCGGAATTAATTAAATCTCTTGCAGATGCGCAGAAAATTGCGTTTGCTCCGCTGACTTTTCAGGCTGTAAATGCTCTTTTAGATTTTGGGATTTTAAAAGAAATAGATAAGGAGCCTACAAGCTTGCAAATGCTTGAACAGAAGCTTAATCTTTCTGAATATACGGTTAAGACTCTTTTAGAAATCGCTGAAATTACAGGTATAGCGGTTAATGACGGTGAGGGGAAATATTCAATTACACTTCTTGGACGGGCTTTCTTGTATGATGAGATGACGAGAGTGAATTTTAATTTTGTCAGAGATATATGCTATCTCGGGGCGGATAAACTGGCAGAATCTTTTAGGAGCGGGAAACCTGAAGGGCTGAAAGAAATTTATCCTGATGCTGAAACTATTTATACTCATATATCCAGGCTTCCTGAAAAAATGAGAAAAAGCTGGTATGAGTTTGACCATTATTATTCAGATAATTCGTTTGATATTGTATATAGTATCCTTAAACCATGCGGCAGTATTTTTGATATTGGTGCAAATACCGGAAAATTTGAGAGGGTCTGTCTTAAGAATAATCCTAATCAGGATATTACAATGATTGATTTAAGGGAAAATATTGATTTTATAAAAGATAATCCTGAATTAAGAGGGTGTAAATTTTATTCTGCTAATATTCTGAATCCGGCAGAAAGCCTTCCGCAAATGTCCGGGGCTGTTTTTATGAGTCAGTTTTTAGATTGTTTTTCTAAAGAGCAGATTATATTAATACTTAAAAAAGTTGCTAAATTTAGTGACAGCAATATTAAAATATATATTCTTGAACCATTTATCGATATGCAGAAGTTTGAAGGGGCGAGGTATTCGCTTATTCATACATCGCTTTATTTTACCTGTATGGCAAACGGATACAGCAAAATGTATGCTAAAAAAGATATGGAAGAGATGATTGAAAGTGCAGGCTTGAGGGTTAATACTGTTTATGACAAACTCGGTGCACATGATTATACGTTATTGGAGTGTGTGAAAAATGCCTAAAAAATGGTTTCAGCTGGCGGAACGCGGTGCTGGAGAAAAAAGGCTTATCTTTAGTTATTGGGTATATAGAATTTTGGGTGAATCAGCTTTAAGATTTATTGCATTTTTCGTTTCACTTTCTGTTTTTATGACTGCAAAAGAGCGGAGGAATGCTTCTTTTAAGTTTTACAGACTTATAAAAAAACGGCCTTTTATAAGTGCGCTTAAACAATTTATAAATTATGGCGATGCTCTTGTTGATAAGTTTGTATCATATACCGATAATCTTGATCCTGACAGATTTATTCTTAATAATCCTGAAATATACAATGGAAGTTTTTTTATAACGACTCATATCGGAAATATTGAGATTATGAGGAGCCTTATCGGAAAACTTCATGGCAGGCGTGTAAATATATTTTTGCAGGCGAATGCCTGTAAAGTTTTTAATAGTTTTCTAAACCGCTTTGAGGCAAAGGTTAATGCAGAGATTTTTCCTGTAGAAGAGATAGATGTTGATACTTCTATTTTAATTTCAGAAAGGCTAAAGTCCGGAGAGCTGGTGTTTATGGCAGGAGACAGGGTCTCGGCGCAGAGTGAGAATACTGTATATAGTGCAGATTTTTGCGGAGAAAAAATACGGCTTCCAATAGGTACATTGAAATTTGCTTTAATGATGGATGCCCCTGTGTATTTTATTGTCTGTGCAAAAGAGGGCAGAAAATACAGGGTTTGGACGAGAAAGTTTGAAAACAATAAAAATAATAAAAAAGATACGCTTGAAGAGTTAAAAAGTGAGTATGCAAAATTCTTAGAGGAATATACTTTAAAATATCCGTTCCAGTTTTATCATTTTTATGACATAACTGGTTAAATGTAAATTTTTGTAACAAAAAGGCAAATTCTTTGAAGAAAATGTTTTACATGTAATAGAAGGTAAAACTGCGGAGGTTTGTTATGACAAGTATTTATTTTAAAGGCTCAGAAACATCAGGAAGTGTTGCAAAGGTTAATCAACAGCAGATTAAGAGGTATGACAAACTTTCGGAACCGGCTATGCCCGCTGATACAGTAAGTTTTAGGGGCAAAGATGACGCTGCTGAAGGTATTGGAAAAACCGCTGCCGGTATTTTAGTTGCAGCAGCATTGATTGTAGGCGGTTTAGGCTATGCTCATAAGGGTAAGTGGGTTGATAAAATAAAAGGCGAAAAAGCTCAGAAGTTTATAACTAAAATTACGGAACCCTGCTATAATCTCTGCCATAAAACAAAGGACTTTGCTCTTAAATATTATAATAAAGCAAAAGACTTTTTTAATAAAAAATCCTAGTTGTTTCCGATTCTGAACCAGTTTACAAATTTGTTGAATAAGGTGCTCTCCGGAATATCTTTTTCTTTAATTTCAGGTTCTTGTTCAAACTCAATTTCATTCGGGTCTTTTTCTTCGGTATATTCAAACATATCGTCATCCGGCTGGTCTTTACGTTTTTTCCCTTGTCTCATATACATACCGCCTCCTCCGAGGCCGCCGCCATCTTTATATGTTGGTTGAGCTTTGTTAATCGGGTTGATATTACTGTTAAAATCAAAAGACATAAGGTTTATCCAAATTTATACATTGCATTTATATTATAAACTATTTTTTAACTTTTTCTACCTTTTTATGTTAAAATCATACTTGCGAGGTATATATGAAGAAAATTTTTGGTCTTTTTATAACTTTTTTAATCCTGACATTGTCTGTTAATGCAAAGGATATGCGTTTTGTTCAGGTAAGCGATGTCAGATTTAATTCTGCTGATGAAGAAAATGATATGCTTGCAAGAGTTGTTAATGATATTAATAAACAAAGGGGAGTTGAGTTTGTTATTTTTACGGGTGACAGTATTAATAAGCCGGATAAAAAAGATTTGGAAGGTTTTTTATCGCAGGCAAAAAAACTTAATATGCCGTTTTATATAGTGATTGGTGACAAGGATGTCAACAAGCATAAGGATATGTCAAAGAAAGATTTTATCAAGCTTGTAAAAAAACAAGTAAGAAAATACAAGCCTGAAACGCCGGATTATGTATTTGAATATAATGATTTTGTTTTTGTTGTTGTTGATGGTGCAAAGGACGTGATTCCGGGAACCAATGGTTTTTATAAAGAAGATGTTTTATCTTGGCTGGAAGCGCAGCTGAATTTATATTCAAATAAAAATGTAATAATTTTTCAGCACTTTCCTTTAATACCTCCTTCTGACAGAGAAGCTTATTATACATTTAAGCCGGAGAAGTATCTGGAATTATTATCCCGCCATAGTAATGTAAAAGCTGTAGTATCAGGACACTTTGGTACTAACAAAGAAAAAACTTATAATGGTATTGTTCATATTTCAACAGCCGGTCTGCCGTATTATAGAATTATAGATATTATAGATTATGAAACAGATAATCCGACTATTTGGGCAGAATTAAAAGAGATGAAATAAGGCAGGCAATTCCCTTGAAAATACCGCTTATACTATGATACTTTTTTTCTTTTGATGTCTTAATTTTATTAAAATCCAAACTTTCTCCGTAATTATATTTTTCTAATACACCTTTTAAACCGATTACTTTTTGTAATTCTTTACTGGTATTAAAGTGTTCTCTTAGGGAAAGTTTTTTCTCCGGCTTAAATTCTGGGGAAGATGCAATATTATCGCAGAGCATACTTCTTAGGTTTGCTTTTTTACCGCTTTCAGGATGGTGTACCGAGTGCTTCCTGTGAAAATCAGATACAAATGATTTGGGGAAGCCAAGCATATACATAATCATTTTGTCTAAATCGTGAGTAATACTATCAATAGAATTTTTGCCGAATAATTCTTTTTCAATCAGGGCAAAAATTATTTTATGGTCGCAAGTGTGCTTGATATTTTTTACATAATTTTTTGCGTAGTTTTTAATTTTGGCTATAATGCCCGAAAAACCGGCCGCACTTTTTTTAGCAACCGGTTTTGTCACAAATATATCCGCAGTTTTCTCTGCTGTTATCGGTATATGCCCGAAGAAGGCTTTACCGTCTGTTATACGGGGTTTATTATAATAGTTATTATAATAAGGGTTAAAATTACACTTTATTTCCATATCCAATTATTGCATAAAATATATTCAATGCAACTAAATGTTTACAAATCTTAAAAATTCTTTAAGGAAACCTTTAATCCCTTTTGGCCATTTTTTAGCTGTACCGCGGTAGTAGTCTTCGTAATCAGCTATAATGTTTTTGGGTAAATCTTTACCGCTTACAAGAGTCTGCGCAATGAATTCTAAATAATCATCCTGCTCTTCTCTGTATTCAAAATCTTTGTATCTTAAATCCTCATCAGCCTCGTAATGAACAAGTGCATGGTAGGCACATTCTATATTTTTATCTTTTGTGTCAGGAAATAGTAAAATTGCTTCTCTTACACTTTTTCTCTGGGTTAAGACTGCGTAGATTAATCTGCCGGCATATTTTCTGTCATTTAAGTTATTCATATCTTATTTAATACGGATTTACTATCTTGAAGTCAAAATTCGGAGTCTTAGGCCCAAAATTTGCATCATAACGGAGTTTAGGCCCTTCTGACAAATCAATTATGCTGCTATCTTTATTCTCAAGCGGCTGAATATATTTTCCCAGACGTCTCTGAGACTTAATTAAAGGTGATTCTTCTTTAACTGTGCAGGCAGAAACACAAATTGCGATAAGGGATGAACATATTATAAGACAGCAGATTTTTTCCATAAAACCTCACTATTTATATTATAGCATGTGTTTAGGGGGTGTCTTATCCTGCTAAAGAATGAATTTGTTATTTTATAAGACAAGCTGAATAATGATATATTGCTTTTTCAACAAGTTTAGGTTCTCTTGCATCGCAAACTCCCGGCTTAAAGAATTCGCATCTGGGGTGAAACTTACATCCGGGAATCTGTTCTTGCAGGGATGGTGGCGCACCTTCTATTGTTTTTAGTTTTAATGACAGATTTCTGGACGGCAGAGAATTTATAAGCGCAATTGAGTACGGATGAATAGGTTTTTTAAAGAAATCTTTTGCAGGAGCTTCTTCTACAATATGTCCTGAATACATTACGGAAATATAATCCGCATAATTGCTTACTAAAGCTAAATCGTGTGATATTAGCAAAATTGTTGTTTTTAATTCCCGCTTAATTTCGTCAATCAAATCCATAATTTGTTTTTGTATGGTAACATCAAGCGCCGTTGTCGGCTCGTCTGCAATAAGAAGCTCTGCATTACAGGCAAGTGCCATTGCTATGATGATTCTCTGTTTCATTCCGCCTGAAAACTCGTGGGGGTAAAATTTGAGCTTATTTTCTATATCAGGAATTCTGACCATGTCAAGAACTTCACGCGCTTTTCTAAGCGCCTGTCTTTCTGAAACTTTTGAATGTGCGCGGATTGCTTCAATAAGCTGATTACCGACTGTATACAGGGGGTTAAGAGATGTCATCGGATCTTGCGGTATGAGTGCTATTTTATTACCTCTTAAATCACGCATAGCCCTCTCTTTATAGTCTAAAAGATTTTCGCCTTTAAATAATATCTCTCCGCTTGTTATAGATGCTGATTTGGGTAAAAGTCTCATAACCGACATTGCTGTCATTGTTTTTCCGCAGCCGGATTCACCCGCCAGAGCATGCATTATGCCGCGCTTTAAAGACAAATCAACATTATATAGTGCCTGATATTTATCAAAAAATAAGTTAAGATTTTTTATCTCTAAAAGATTTTCCATACAATTATTTTAACCTTTGTATTAAAAAAAGGGAATAAGTAAATAAGATGATTGTTTTTTTTATTAAAAAAAACAAAATGTATTATGTTAGATTAAATTTTCTACAGCCTTTTTGTAATCAGAATTCTTAAAAATATAGCTTCCTGCAACCAGAGAATTCGCGCCCAGTGAAGTGCAGATTTTGGAAGTCAGATTATTTATTCCTCCATCAACCTGAATAATAACATTTTCCGGCGCTTTTTCTTTAATGACGGGGATTTTCATTGCACACTCATGTATAAACTCCTGTCCGCCAAATCCCGGCTCCACTGTCATTATAAGAACCAAATCGACTTTATTTAAGAATGGAAATATTTCTCTCGGGTCTGTTTGGGGTTTGATAGAAATTCCTGCCTTGACACCTTCTGATTTAATTAAATCAATAACTTCTCCGGCTCTATCTGCGCAAGCTTCATAATGGAAAGTTAAAATATCAGACCCTGCCATAGCAAAAGGCTTAATAAATTTTTCAGGATTTTCAATCATAAGATGTGTATCAAGTATTAAATCCGTCGCTTTTCTTAATGATTTAACTACCGGTACCCCTATTGTTATATTAGGAACAAAATGACCGTCCATAACATCAATATGCACCCAATCGGCTCCTGCTTCTTTAACAGAGTTGATTTCTTGTGCAAGGTTTGCAAAGTCTGCTGATAAAATTGATGGTGAAATAATTACTTGGTTCATACTATAATTTTAGCATGGAGATTGTTATTTGATACAGAATGTTATATAATAAACTATATGGAAGAAATAAAAACAATAAAAGGTTATTTTAATAAACTTCAGCGTACTGTGTTGTATGAAGCAAGTTTTAAGATATTTAGCAAGGAAGTTATTAAGAAAAGTAAAATAGATGATGTTTTATGTTGTATTATTGCAACATTCCCTGTTTCGTATAAAAAAATGCTGAATATGAAAGACGGGAAAAAATATCGTTCTGTATTAAGTTATAATCTTTTGACAGAGGCGTTAAAGAGGAAGTTTATTTTAAATTCAGACCTCTACTATATTGATGTCGGTCTTATAAATAAATTGGTCGGTGCGATTTTGAAGTCTATAGAGGCTGATATAAAAGAAATAGAAAACTTGTATAACCAAGGTAATTAGTACTTTTAGTCTTTTATTACATGCAGTTTAGTATTTTTCTCCTATGTTTTCGTTGACTTTTTAGGTTTATTTGTTGTACAATTCTGTTAACTATCATAAGAAAATATGGAGTAAAACATGAATTCACAACAAGATGTTATATACGGTTTAATGAATGAACTTGAAGAAGCTTTAGATAAAGGGTTTCCGCTTTTGGGCTATTGCTTTACGGTAGTTAAAAAAGAGACTGTAACGAACATTTTGGATAAATTATATGCGGCTCTTCCTGATGAAATTAAGGAGGCACGTGCTCTTTTAAGAAGAAAAGATGAACTTCAGTATGAAGCACAGCAGAGAGCTGAAAAGATTATTGCAGACGCACAGGCTGAAGCTAACAGATTATTGAGCGAATCAGATTTACTGCGTGCTGTTCAAAGAGAAGCCGAAAAAATTAAAGAACAGGTTATTACTGATTGTGAAGAAATTAAGCGCAAGGCGCTTGATGAGGCAGAAAACCTTAGAGTTCAAGCTATTGACGAGGCGTCTCGTATAAAAGACGGTGCTACTGTTTATGCAGAACAGGTGCTTGTTAATCTTGAACAAAATTTAAATCAGCTGCAGGAAGTGGTTAAAAACGGTCAGGTTCAGCTGGAAAGACGCAGAGCTGAAGCTGATGAACAAATAAGTCATAATTATGCTAACCAGCGTCCTGAATTTGCTCAGGATTTTAAAATGAATTAGTTTTTAAAGTCTGCTTTTTTGTTCTAATTCAGCACGGTATCTTTTGTACTGGTTATTAAGTTCTGTAAGTGCAATTGCTTTGTCAATTGCTTCAAGAGCATGCACATAATCGCCTGCGATTTCATATGAATGTGCGAGATAAAAATATGCAAACGGCGAGTTTTCCATCTCTGCCATAAGCTTGCCGTTATTGATTCTTTTCTGGTCGAATTTAGCTTTCAGTCTCTTGCATTCCGCTAAATCCGCTTCGGCGCCTTCTATGTCTCCTAATGCACGCTTAATTTTGCTCCTCTTGCCATAGAGAAAGTATGAGCGTATATCTCCTTCAACTTCTTCTATAGCAAGGTTTATGTAATCCAGAGCTGTTTTATTGTTAACATTAAAAAATCTGTCTGCATTTGCTACGTATTCACGCATAGTATCTGTTTTTACTATAGAGGTGTGAAATGTATATCGTATAGTAAGCGCATCTTTAGCCGTACTTGCCGGAAATTTTTCAGACGGGGCAGATTTCCTTAATGCATCAAGAGCTGCTTCATCAAAAACGGGGTTTTGTGAGCTTTCAACTATTTCTGTATTAACCAAATCTCCGTATCTTGTAACCGTAAACATAACGGTTGCGTCTCCATCCTGTTCGAATTCAGGCGGGTTCCAATTTTTTTGTATTGTTCCCTGAAGTGTTGTCATATAATCGGAAAAATCTTCCTGCGTGCCTGCAAATCCCGGCAAAGCAAGAAACAAGAACAAACATAATAAGACGATTTTTCCCCTATGTACTCCCATAGGTTTATTTTATATGAAAATAAGGAAAGTGTAAACTTTTTCAAGCACAGCCTTTACAAATCCTTCTTTCATTTCTGTACGCGGGGTATTGGGGGGTAATAAAATTTTAAATGTTTCAGATTTATTTTTAGTATAAATAGAACCGTACATTAATCCGACAGGTTTTTCTTTGCTTCCGCCTGTAGGTCCTGCTATACCTGTTGTTGAAACACAAATATCAGCATTAGTTAATTTGTGAAGTCCGTATGCCATCTCATAAGCGCATTCTTCACTGACTGCACCGTATTTCTCCAGTGTTTCTAATTTCACTCCGAGCATTTTATGTTTTGCTTCATTTGAATATGTAACAAGGTTCAGATGGATATAATCAGAGCTCCCGCTCACATCAGTAAGCTTTGAACTTAAAAGCCCGCCTGTGCATGATTCTGTTGTTGCAATGCTAAGCCCTTTTTCTTTTAAGATTTTTCCGATTTTTTTCTCCATTAGTATGTAGTCCTTGTTAAGATAATTTCTGATTCTTTGTTATAAAGATTATGTTTATACCATACTCCTTCAAATTCTCCGTCCGGTTTGAACAGATACTGGCAGTCTTTTGAGACAAAATATATTGCGCTTACGGGCTTGCCTGAAATTCGGTATTGTATTGAATAATAAGGATAGTCAGGATATTCGCCGTAGATGAAGTCAACATATTTTAAATTGCCGAGTGCGTCATAATAATATGCTTTTGAAACATCTTTTTTATCTTGAATTGCATACATATAAATATTTTTCATCTTTTTATAATAAAATGCAGAGATGTTATTTCCTTTGAATTCCTTATATCCGGAAGAGGCTGCCATATAGTTTTCCCAGTGTTCCTTGTCTTTTAATTTGTCTTTAAACTGCTCTTTGAAATCTTTTTGTTTTTCTACCGGTGTTTCAAATATAATATCGCGGACTTCGCTTATTATTGCTTCTTTTTCTACTTCTGATTTATTAATCCAGTCAAACTGTATATCTGCAATATAGATATCATTATAATTTGCAAGTACGGCTGTCTGAAACATTAAAAATAAAACTAAAATAAACTTCTTCATATTTCTTCCTCTTTTTTTAAAGTATAACATATTTTTATTGTATAATTAAAACCATGGTTAGATTGTCTGATAAAAGTAATGTAGTCAAAACATCTCATCTGGTTTTTCGGATTCTGAAATTTCAAGAACTTTTTACAAGAATAATCGAGGTGAATAATCCTGACAAAATGCCTTGTCTTTATGCAATGTGGCATGCTCATCAATTTTGTGTTCACGGAATCCGTCACAGGGAAAAACTCCATGTTCTTGTAAGCCGTTCGCGTGATGGTGAAATTATAGCAGATGTGGTAGAGCGCTGGGGGTTTAAGACGGTACGCGGTTCTAAGGGCAAGAAGGGTGCTGTTGAAGCTACAATGCAAATGATATCTATTCTTAAATCCGGAGAAAATTGCGCGATGATGGTAGATGGGCCTAAGGGGCCTGCCAGAGTAGTGAAAGACGGTATTATTAAAATTGCTAAGATGGCCGGAGTTCCTATTGTACCTGTTTATTGGTATTCAAAGAATTTCACATTTGCCAAGTTTCCGTCCTGGGATGAAATGCGCTCGCCTATTTTTGCAACCAACTTAATCAATCTTTACGGCGAACCGATTTATGTTTCGGCCGATGGCGACGAAGAAGAGGCAAGAGTTAGGCTCCAGGAAAGTTTGGAGGATTTAGAAAGACGAGCTCCTAAGGCTTTTGATGAGGTATATAAATTCGGGATATGGAGAAGAAAAAAATAAGGCTTCTTGCAGTCCAGATGGAATCTGCAATTAGCGATGTTGATTTGAATATCGAAACGGTTAGAAATCTTTTGCGTGCTAATATTGAAAAATATGATGGTGCGGATTTTGTATTCTTGCCGGAGTTGTGGCCTGTCGGGTGGGATTGTCCATCTTTCCCTGAGAGTGCCGAATTTCTTGAGGATTCTAAGGCCGTTAGGATGCTTCAGGAGATTGCGGGAGAGTATGGGGTAAATATTTTGGGCGGAAGTTTTGTTCGAAAATCAGGGGGGAAACTTTTTAACAGCTGTCCCGTAATTAACCGTAAGGGAGAAATTGTATGCGTTTATGATAAAAATCACCTTTATTCGTATAACGGTGATACTGAAAATCAATATATTACGGCAGGTGAAAATCCTGTTATGGCAGATGTTGAAGGTGTAAAGGTCGGAATTTCGATATGTTATGATATAAGGTTCCCTGAAATATACAGGGCTTACAGAAAATCCGGCGCGGATATTCTTGTTAATATGGCAGCATGGCCTAAGTCAAGAAAAATTCACTGGGATACGCTTACAAGAGCAAGGGCTGTAGAAAACCAAACTTATATGCTGGCTCTTACGCAAACAGGGCTTCTTGCTAGCGGTGAAGAAAATCTCGGCCATTCAGTAATTTATGACTACAATGGAAAAATCTTAGACGAAATTGAAGAGATTGAAGGCGGAATTTATGCTGAAATTGATTTGGAAAAAATGTATGAATTTCGTGCAAATTGTAATATCTTAAATGATATTAAGAACTCATATGAGGTAATTGTAAAATGAAAAAAATTTTAGCAATATTGATGATGTTTATTTTGTGTACAACAGCAAATGCAAAGGCTGTAAAGCGTGATTTTTCAAGTGTTATCAGTGAGTCGGAAATCGACAGGAATTCTATTTCCGTGTCAATAAAGGATTTATCCAGCGGCAAGCCTGTTTATGAATTAAATGAAAAGATTCTTATGCATCCTGCTTCTGTTCAAAAAGTTCTGACGATTCTTCCGGCATTAGATGTTCTGGGTGAAGATTATGAATTTACAACAGAAATATATAAGCGCGGTAATGATGCGTATCTGATAAAAATAGGGGCCGATCCTTATTTGACATCTTCAGATTTAAAAAAACTTGTAAGTAATGTTGATATTGATACAAAAAGAATTTTTATAGATGACAGCATTTTAGAGAAAAAAGACTGGGGCGAAGGATGGCAGTGGGATGATGATATGAATGTTCTTATGCCGAGATTTAATTCGTACAATCTTGATAAAAACCTTATAAAGATTACTATCATGCCTTCATCTCAAGGCGAAGCGCCGTCTATTATTAATCCGAGCAAGTATCCGCTTGTTTTCTTTAATCATGTAATTACCGGAAAAGAAAATAATGTAAGGGTTACAAGGGATAATTCTGTTTCAAATAATACTCTTGTCTTAGAAGGAACCGTTAATAAGCCTGTTACGGTTTATATTCCAATCAATAATCTTAAAAGATATTTTGATATAAAACTGAAAAATGCACTGGCAGATAGAAAGGTTTATTTGAAAGAAAATTTTATTGCTGATAGGCTGACAGAGCAGGATATAATAGTAGGAAGAGTTACGCATCCTATTTCCGGTGCAGTGGATGATGTTCTGAAAAACAGCGACAATATGGTATCTGAAACCGTATCAAAGCTTGCGGGAGCTAAGGCCTATAATGACAGGGGGTCTGATTTAAACGGAATAAAAGTTTTTAATGCCTATTGTAAAAAAATAGGGCTTGATAATTCAAAAATAAGAATTACAGATGCAAGCGGCGTTTCAAAAAATAATCTTATAAGTGCGGATTTTGTGTCAGAATTTCTGGTAAAAAATAAAGACAACAAACTTCTTGAAAACCTGCCGTCTCCGGGAGAGGGAACTCTAACACACAGAATGCTTCCTTTAAAAGACAATCTTAGAGCCAAAACAGGAACGCACGGTGATTTAAGTTCTATTGCAGGTTATTTAACATCAAAAAGCGGAAATAAATATGCATTTTGCATTATAATAAATGATACAACTTCAACGATATCTGATATGAAAACTCTTGAGGATTATTTATTGCGGGAAGCTTATTTGAGATTGTAGTATATTTTACTGCATTTAAAGGTGTTTAGATATTTGAAACTATGTTATTTTAAGATTAATTATGTTTCAAATTATCGCACAATATCTGGAATATCTGGAGCTTGAAAAGGGTTTGTCACAAAATACCATTGACGCCTACAGGCGTGATTTGTCCGAATTTGCTCTTGATAATGAGGATATTAATTCGATAGATAGGATAAAGATTAATTCACATATCAGAACTTTAAGAGAAAAAAAACTTGCATCTACAAGTATTATAAGAAAAGTAGCATCTTTAAGGGGCTTTTTTAAATGGGCATTTTCCAGCGGAATTATAGAAAAAAATCCTGCTTCGACTTTAGAGCAGCCAAAGACGCCGCAAAGACTGCCGAAAGTCATTTCTCCCAGAGAGATAGAGGAAATGCTTCATAATAATTTAACGCCGTTAGAGCATGTAATTATGGAGCTTCTGTACAGCTGCGGCCTAAGAGTCTCGGAACTTGCGAATTTGAAGGTTACTGATATTGATTTATCTTCAAAATATGTCCGTTGTTTTGGTAAAGGTTCCAAGGAAAGAATTATTCCTA
>CALUSZ010000152.1 GCA_944323495.1 Candidatus Gastranaerophilales bacterium | reverse complement strand
GTTGCTATACCAACGGCAATTGCAGCTGCCACAGTAAGTTTTCTAATCGTCATTTTAACCTCCTTTTTAATAGGTGGAGTACACATTTACCCCTTTTCTTTAGGTGGAATAAATTTACGTTTATTTTATCAACTTTATTTACCCCTACCTCAGGAAAACTAACTCCTAAATTATGGAAGTTTTCAAGGATTAAAACATTACCGAAAAAGGGAATCCAGTCGGGGGATTCAGAAGTAGTAAAATAACGACAGTAAGTTAATAACAGGATTTAATTTTTATTTTGAAATATCTTTTGAGCTCTCATAAGTTTTTACACTGATAGATTTATGAATTCCATCATAAGTTATAACAACTTCTTTGTTTCCATTTACATTTTTAATTTCTGATATATTACCGGCTTTATCAAATTTGCTGTCTACAAGCATAAAATCACCTTCCGGGGTTTCTTTAGCCTCCATGTATCTTAGAGGTTTTAACGAATCAGGATTCCGTATCAATGTTCTAAAAGAATCTCCTTCTCCCGAGAACTCCGTTATGCTGCTGATGTTTCCGTCCTCCTCTGCTTGAAACATTGTATATTTATTATTAATATTTGCATCAAAAATTGTTATATTTGTTTTCACGGCTCCGTCTTTATCAACGGTAGGGGAATATTTGGCAATTATATTGCCTGTATTTTTATCATACACGTCTATTCTATCAATAAACTGCCCATCTTTTGCCGGATAGTATTCTTTTATTGTGTCATTCGAAAATTCCCTTATACACGCCAGTGTCCCATCTTTTTTATATATATGTTCGCCGTTAACTTCATCTATGTTATAGCTATGAGGCAGCTCCATTCTGGATGGTGCAATATTGTTTAACTCAGAGGCTTTATTCAATACTACCAAAGAATCATTGTCGTGTTTAGGCTTTAGCAAAACTTGATTATAATTAGAAAGTGCCGTTAAGCTCGACAAATTAGCCTTAAGTCTTAAAGGATTTGGAGAATCGCTCTGAAGGTTCTGCTCTACTTCTTTATTATATGCGACATTGGCTTTAAATGTTATTGGATTAATCATTTAAATACAACCTTATGTTTTTACTAACCGTATATTTTAATAAAAACATTTGAGTTAAAAAAATTGCCTAATTTTTTAATTTTGCCTGTTATTATTTAAATAATTCTTAACATTTGGTGATATTGAAATGTTTTGAAGCATCATATTATACCGCTTCAAATCCCCTATATTAGCGGCTTCTTCCAGCAAGTCCCTTCTTGTTGATATTTGCATTTTATTATCTTCTGATTGTGTAGAATTTTTTGAATCAATCTTACTGATAACTGAATCAATATCTGTAGATGTCGAGATTCCGTACTTTGAAGCAAACTGCTTTACCGAAGCTCCTGCCGGAAGTCTGTAAAGCCAATTAATAGAATACTTGTCGTTTTCAGACAAAGCCGCTACGCCGTACTGATGCGGAGTATACATTATATCCTGTTTATAAGGGCTGTGATTTAATCCCAGTGCATGTCCTACTTCGTGCAAAATCGTATGATAAACTTCTATATCACTGTCGTACTGCTGATGAATACGCCCATCCGTAAGTCCGATTGAGACTTCTGCCCCATACAATCGTCCCTGTGCGTCCCAGTTAAAATAACAATGCCCCAAAGCTTTTCTATCTACTCTTTTCCAGTCAACATTTATATTGGACTCCAAAAGAACATTGGTTATACGAAAACGAAGTTTCCCTCCTGTTGCAGCAGCCCAGACGCTGAATGCGTCCATTACCATTTTCCTAAATTTTGCATCTTCTCCCGGCTTTGAATAAAATTTCATCGGTGCAATATAGACAACCAGATTATTGACCGGCCATCTCATTATATTGCCGTTTTTTATGCTGCCGTTAAGATAAGTTCGTCTCTGCATACTAATATATTTACACGATTTCTTTATTTGTGCAATAATTAAGGGGTAAATATGAAAAGGAAGGTTAATTATGTCAGAAGTTAGAGTAAGAATAGCTCCTTCTCCAAGTGGAAATCTACACGTTGGAACTGCAAGGACTGCTTTGTTTAACTATTTATTCGCTAAAAAAAATAACGGTAAATTTATACTTAGAATAGAAGATACTGATGCTGAAAGGACCAGTCAGGAATATGTTGATAATATCTTTGACAGCTTAAAAGCTCTTGGACTTAATTGGGATGAAGGCCCGGACGTAGGCGGTGATTACGGTCCATATACACAATCCCAAAGATTCGATATCTACCCTAAATACATTCAGACACTCTTGGACAAAGGCTTTGCCTACGAGTGTTTCTGCACACCGGAAGAACTGGAAGCTGAGAAGGAAGAAGCGACTAAAAATAAAAAAGCCTATGTTTATTCAAGAAAGTGCGAAAACTTAACGGAAGAAGAAAAGGCAAAACTTAGAGCAGAAGGCAGAAAACCTGCTATAAGGTTTAATGTAGCAAAGGCGCAAAAAGCTTTTCACGACACTTCCATCCTTGAATTTGACGATTTAGTTAAAGGCAAGCTGCACATGGATACCAACCTGATTGGTGACTTTGTTATTATGAAATCAAACGGAGCTCCGACATACAACTACGCTGTTGTAATTGATGATGCTTTGATGAAAATATCCCATGTTATCAGAGGTGAAGACCATATTTCAAATACTTACAAACAAATCCTGATATTTGAAGCTTTAGGATTTGAGGTTCCTCGCTTCGGGCATCTTGGGATGATTCTTGCGCCTGACAGAAGTAAACTCTCCAAAAGACATGGTGCTACAGCAGTATCTGATTTTGTTGAGCAAGGCTATCTGACAGAAGCTCTTGTCAACTTCGTGGCGCTGCTCGGCTGGTCTCCGTCTGATGGGGTCGAAATTAAAACTGTTGATGAGATTGCAAAAGACTTCAGAATAAATGAAATTTCATCTTCCAATTCAATTTTTGAATACGACAAACTAAAATGGATGAACAGCCATTATATTAAAATGCTGCCAATGGAAGAGTTAAAGGAAAAATTAAAAAAATATCTAACAAAATATGACCTGTCTGAAATGTCGGAAGAGCATTTCAACAGAATGATTGAAGTTACAAGAGAACCCCTTGTTCTACTTTCAGATATAACAGATGCTGTTTCTTACTTCTTCGGCGGAGAAAAGGTTGAAATTGACGAAAAAGCTGCCGAAAACTTGGAGACTGAATTATCTCAAGATGTGTTAAAATCATTTATTGAACAAGCAGAGAATTGGGAATGGACAGAAGAAAATCTGCACGAAAAGCTTGAAAAATTCAGAGCTGATTTCAAAGAACAGAAGGGATATAAACCTAAATTCACAATGTGGGCAATAAGAGCCGCAGTAACAGGAAGGCTATGCGGAGCTGATATGGTAGCCATACTTGATATACTCGGGAAACATAACTCACTTGCAAGGGCAAAAGCGGCATTAAAATAAGAAAAAAGGGTTCCTTATAAAAGGAACCCTTTTTTGTATTAAAAACTAAAACCTTTTAAAGCTGCCTGTTTTGTTTCCGTTTGCATCATATCTTATTGTTTTACCGCTTTTTAATTGTTTATAACTGCCAGTTCTGTTACCGTTAGCGTCATAAGTATATGTTCTTCCGTTAGGCATTTGTCTTATTGAACCTGTCTTATTGCCATTTGCATCATACATATATGTTCGACCGTTTGATTTTTTTACGTATGAACCTGTTTTATTGCCATTTGCATCGTAGGTTACAGTCTTACTATTAGAATATCGTATCGCTTTTCCTGTACGGTTTCCGTTTTCGTCATAGGTTCGGATAGTACCATTTGCGGTTTCTCTTATTGAACCGGTTTTATTACCGTTTGAATCGTAAACATAAGTCCTGCCGTTTGACCTGTTTACATACTTCCCGGTTTTATTTCCATTTTCGTCATATACTACAGTTTTTTGCCCTTCTACAAAATTTGGTGATATACTGCTTGGGTTTGCGCCAGCTGTACTTTCTACACTTTGATATACCCTATTACCATTTGAATCATAGGAGTATACCTTATATGCGTAAGCACTTGTAGAAACTGTTGTAAAAATTAATAAAACTAATAAGATTTTTTTCATATATAACTCCTTACTTTGTATATATAACGATTTTTTACAAAGTTTGTTCATTTATTATACCAAATTTTTACTTATGATATAATCCCCTCTTTTATTAATTGCTCTTTTATTTCTTTTTTAGTTTGAAACTCTTTACCGTCTTTGTCAGTAAGTCTTTTAATAACCATAGCAGCAGGCGTAATTACTCCAAGAGCCAATACACAAGCTCCGATATTCTTTATAATAGACATTCTCTTTAGTTTTTTAACACCATTAAAGAATTGTTCAGAAGTTTCGCCTTTTGCCAAAGCATCCTTATACTGATTATACAGTTCATTAACCTGACTATGTATACCTTCAACATCCTTAAGATCAATAAATGCTCTTGTATCAATCTTATCAGCACCATTCATTGTCTTTATAATACCGGCTTGTTTAGCAAGTTTGACAATCTGATTGTCAGGATGTTTATGCAAAAATTCATACAGTTCAAGCTTAGTAGAGTATCCGTTTTTAAAATCTTTCATTGCCTTTTCTACAGAGCCGTCGTCAAAAGTCTTTTTAAAACCTTCGTCCTCCAGAATTCTAGAATCCAGAGTAATTGATTTATTATGCTTTTTCTTAGCAGAATTTTCCATCCACTGTTGAATCTTTTTACCAGCATAGTACAGGAAGAACAAACAAGAGCCCTCTTTTATGGCATAGCCGGCAAACTCCTGAGGGTTTCTTGAATCCGTTAGTCTTTCTGTTGTAATAAAACCGTCCATAATATACATATTTTTAACAGGAGAGAATGCAAACTCCTCAACAACCCTTCCAATCCCTTTAAATGAAGGATTTTGTGAGGATTTTCCCTCCTCTTTTTTATTCTTACTTTCATTATATTCCTGAATCAAATTCTTCCGTATCTGCTGCTTAGTATAATATTGTTTTAATCTTGTTAAACCGACATAAGATACCGCAGCAAGAACCGTTGATACAACAAACTTTGACGCCGCAAGATTTTTAAATAGTTTTTTCTGCATCTCAGCTTTTTCAAGATTCTTCTTTATATCATCTGTTGGGGCATATTCTTTTATTTTCTCAAAAATTTCTTTATCCTTAAAGTTTCTGGGGTCAATTTTTGAATCCAGATTAAAAGATTTGAAAACAATTTTATCAAAAAGCCACTTAAAGGCCGGAATTCCGCCTAACCACAAAGCCTCTGTTCCAAACTCATCAATAAATCTGTCTACACTTTCCTCTTTTTTCCCTGTGATATATGAACCTGCCGTCATACCAAGACAGCTAGATCCGTCTTTGACCCCTAATGGCCATAATGAATTGGGGTTGCCCAATGTTGAGTATATTTTTGCTGCATTCCAAATCATACTATCACAAGCCCCATATTAAATTCATTAACTTTTTGCTGTGTTTGTTCATACTACACCTACCTTTCTTTTAAGTATTCTAAAGTTTCAAAATTGCTGATATATTAAGAAATTTTTACAAATAAAAAAGAACCCCTGACGTCAGGAGTCCTTTTTCATAAATTCATTATCGGTTAGCCGACCAACTCCGTATCGTCAGATTCGGAAGCCTTAACCATAATTGCATGCTCTACAGGATTTTCCTTTTTATAAGCATTTTCGTTAACAGCTTCCTCAAAACCAAACTCGTCTCGGGCTTTCTTCATCTGAGTTTCATCAACTAACTTTTTAGCCAATTCTGCAATTTCGTAGACTAATTTATATCTGTTTTCTGTATTTTCATTCAATTCCCAGGCTACTTTAATTATCTGATCCATTTTTACCTCTTCAATTTCTCAATAATAACGATTGTATAACGCTCAAAAAGTTTTGTCTAGGGGGGATGAAATTATATAGAAAAAGTTTATATTTACAATACTTAACAAAAAAGTCAATTATTAACAAAGAAAATACTTAATATATACATACACGAGAATGATAAGGAGAATATATGACAAACCGTTTTACAGTTGTAAATAGGGCAACAACAGGCTCTGGTAATACGCAAAAGTTTAATGTCACAACAAACAGAAACGTTCAAATTACAAATTACCAGGTTAACAAAGAAAAGCCGGAAGCCGGTGATTTTAATGCAAGATTTTACAACGGAAGAAAAAATATTTCTATATATAATTCTGAAAATAAAGAAGAGACAAATAAAGCAACACTAGATTTATCTACGAACAGATATGCTACTTTTAAAGAGTTGGTAGGGCTAGATGGAGATCCAGACACATTATCAGATAAAGATATGCAACTAGCCTCCAAACTTGTAGGTAAAAATGGTGTAACCAATATTAGGAAAGATAGTAACGCTGGTGTTACTACGCTTGTATTTAATGATGGCGCTGTCCTAAGGTTTGACTTTGAAACTGACGCCGAAAAAGTCGTACGCAAAAAAAATGAAGAAATAGAACGTCAAAAACAAGATTCTATAAATCAAGCCAGACAGGAAGAAGAACGACAATTCCAATCAGAGCTTCACGAAAAGAGCAAAAGTACACTTGAAAAAATAGTTGAGTGGTTTTTCAACTAATCCATTAGAGTTGTCATAAGCACAGGTTCACCGTCAGTTGCAAGAACAGTATGTTCAAAATGCGCAGACGGTTTTCTGTCTTTTGTTACAACGCCCCAATTATCATCTTCAACAAAGACCTCATCCCCGCCAAGGTTAAGCATAGGTTCGATTGCTATAACCATGCCGGATTTAATAAGGGTTTCATCTCCAACTCTATAATTAAACAGAAACGGATCTTCATGCATTGAATGCCCGACGCCATGACCGCCATACTGTCTTACAATCCCAAGATTATAACTTTTTGCAACATCTTCTACTGCGCCGGAGATGTCATCTAAAACATTTCCTGCTCTCATTTTTGCTATTCCTGCAAAAAGAGCTTCTTCAGTCGCTTTCATAAGCATTTTTTTCTCATCGGAAATATTTCCTACAGCATAGGACCACGCACTATCACCGACCATTCCGCCATAAGTTGCACCGACATCTATTGCTATGATATCCCCTTCTTTAAGGATTTCAGTCTCTGAAGGTATGCCGTGTACGACTTTTTCGTTAATTGAGGTGCAAATACAACCCGGAAAACCATGATAGCCGAGAAAAGTAGGAATAGCTTTGTTTTCTTTTATGACCTGCATTGCAATATTATCAAGTTCCATTGTAGAAATACCAGGTTCTACAACTTCTCTCATTTTTTTATGCACAAGCGCAACAATATGTCCGGCATGTCTCATTCTTTTTATTTCATCACGTGATTTTCTGTTAATCATACTAACCTCAATTTCTAGCTTCATTTTACGCTCAACACATATTCATTTCAAGCTTGTTAAAAGAAATTTATTTGAGCGCTTGACTTTAAAGTTTGATTTGGTACTATAGAGATTGTCAGCGAGCCCCCATCGTCTAGAGGCCTAGGACAACACCCTTTCACGGTGTAGACAGCGATTCGAATTCGCTTGGGGGTACCATATTATAAGAAGGCACCATAAAGGTGCCTATTATTTTGAATAGGCTTGACATTTCAGCGGTTCGAAAATTACTTAAATCATAGGTTAAGCCTTTTGGAAAAATAAGTCTTTGCAACCGTTGTCTTATATCTAAACTTCCATTAAGCCATACTTCGTCTAGATTTGCTACTACATTACATGTATATTTTAGGCATTTCGTAAGGTCTTCTTCCGTATCTGAAAGGGTAGAGAGTTCATATTCAACCTCTTTTATCTGTGAATTTAATTGCTCTGATTTAAACATATAATCCGCTTGCGATATAGAGCCGTCTAGCTTATAATCTATTAGTTTGCTTTTAGTTTCCTTTAATTTAATAAGTCTTTTATCTAATTCATTTGACTTATTTAGCCTATTTTCAGTCCTTTGATTATAAACATCTTCAACTGTTAATTGAAATAAATCAAGAAATTCGGATGCTGGTTTTATTTCTTTCAAATATTCTACAAATACTTTATGCAATCT
>CALUSZ010000151.1 GCA_944323495.1 Candidatus Gastranaerophilales bacterium | reverse complement strand
GTTGTTCCGGGAAGAATTTCATAATTTTATTTTGGTTAATTGTTTAAAGGCGGCGCTTGAAAAGCGCCGCCTTTATTTAGTGTAGGGTGGGCAAAGCGTAAGCGTGCCCACCAAATATATTTTAATACCAAACAAAATCTGTTATAATTTAAAATATGGAGCTTATTAAAACCTCAAATTTCAAAAAGATTTATAACGATATGTCATTCCAGTTTCCTGCATCAGAGCTGAAATCGTATGAAAAGTTTCAGAAGATTTTGGGTGAAAATTATCTTGCCTATGATGTGATTGAGGGTGGAATTCCTGTCGGGTATGTTGTTTTGTTTATTTGGAAAGATTTTATTTTTATTGACTATGTTGCAGTAGTTAAGGAATTTCATTCAAAGGGATTAGGCGGGAAGATTTTAGAGACTCTGAAAGATAAATTTAACTCAAAAAAAGGGTGTTTTCTTGAGGTGGAAAAACCTGATGAAAACAGTCCGAATACTTTAAGACGGATAAAGTTTTATCAAAAACACGATGCGGAAAAACTTGCGGTAAATTATCTTTATCCAAGTGAAAACGGCTTTTTACCGATGGATTTGTATTATATAAAATATAACGCTTCGGCTGAATATCAGGAAATGAAAGACTTTTTCGAAAATTTATTTGAAATTGTTCATGGTGATTTAGCGCATTCTAAAGAAATATTAAGAAAAATATTCAATTAGCGTTACTAAAATAGCATTTTGTGGAATATATATAATATAAGAGGTGTTTATATGAAATACATTTGGCTTTATATTGTAGCAATAGTGGCATCATTAGGCGGATTGCTATCAGGTTATGACACAGGTGTAATTTCCGGAGCGCTGCTTTTTATTAACGAGACCTGGATTTTGCCTGACACCCTGCAGGGATTTCTGGTAAGTTCAGTTCTGATAGGTGCGGTAATCGGTGCTGCTACGAACGGAGTTCTTGCGGACATTTTTGGTCGCAAAAAGATTATTATGGCAACCGCTGTAATATTTATTCTGGGCTCTTTGATGTGTGCTTTTGCTCCGAATGTTTATATACTCATATTATCAAGAATTTTTGTCGGGTTTGCTGTAGGAATTGTTAATTTTGTAGTTCCTCTTTATCTTTCGGAAGTTTCGCCGAAGAATCTCAGAGGAACTCTCGTATCACTTTATCAGTGGGCAATAACGGCCGGAATTTTGTTTTCGTATTTCATAAATGCCGTATTTGCACAGGCAGTTTATAATTGGCGCTGGATGCTTTTTGCAGGAGTCGTTCCTGGGTTGATTTTATTTATCGGAATGTGCTTTATGAAGGATACGCCGAGATGGCTTGTCTCAAAAGACAGAGATGAAGAAGCAAAGAATGTTTTTGCAAGAATTGAGCCTGATATAGATGCTGATAGGGAAATTGCTGAAATCAGAGAAACTCTTGGGGATAATAAAACCGATAAAAAATTTAGGCTTAAAAAATGGATGATAATGCCGTTTGTAGTCGGAATCGGAATTATGTTTGCACAAATTTGTACGGGCATAAATACAATTATATATTATGCGCCGACTATATTTAAAACAGCAGGTTTTGACAGTAATTTGACTGCAATATATGCAACAACGGGTATCGGAATTGTTAATTTTGTAATGACGATTGTAGCCGTATTTTTTACTGATAGGCTAGGAAGAAAACCGCTTTTGTATTTTGGTCTGACGGGTGTTATGCTGAGTTTGTTTGCGCTCGGAACTTCATTTGCCTTCGCAGGAATTTTAGGCTCAAGCTTGAAATGGGTAGCAGTTGGAAGCCTAGTAACTTATATTGTCTGCTTTGCAATGAGCTTAGGACCTATCGGCTGGATTCTTGTGTCAGAGGTTTTCCCACTCAAAATAAGAGGTGTTGCAATGAGTGTTTGCACCGTTTCCAACTTTGCTTTTAACTTCTTTGTCGTCGCAAGTTTTCCTGTTCTTCTGAACAGAATCGGCGGAGCGTGGACATTCTGGATGTTCGGCATTGTATCAATTCTCTGTATAATTTTCGTTTACTTCTTTGTACCGGAAACGAAGGGAATTTCTTTGGAACAAATTGAGTCTAACTGGCGGCGCGGCATCTCACCGAGGAATTTTTAATTTCAAGTTTTTAGTGCATACCAAGAAATGTGACATTTACCCCTAGTTTATCGGTTTTCCGAACATTACCTTCATCCCGCCGAAACGGGTTGATAGGGTGTGCTTAAAACCTTTTACTATGTCATTAATGTTATTAACTACAACGTTTATATTTTTGATTAAACAGTTGACAAGCCTTATGGTTTCTCTGTTTGCGTTGTTTGTAATGTCAGAAATATATAAACTTGCACTTTCAAAATTCCTTGTAGCACGCTCAATATTAATTGTTGTCTGCTCTAAGTTTTCAAAAGTATTTCTGAGTCTCTTTGGTTTAGATGACCGGTTTAACTCTTCCGAGACTTCCGCAAGGCTTCTGCTTGCAGCTGCAAGATTTTCACCGCTCTCTTTTAATGACGGTCTTAAATCTTTCATAATTTCGTTTGCAGTTCCTATCAAATCGGTAAGTGCGTTAAAAGTTCCGCCTGCCGCCTGAACTGTTGTATTCAGGTTCTCTTTTATTTCATCTAATCCGCCGTTTTCTGCCTGTGTATCTATATATTTGGCTATATTCGGGCAAATTGAACCTTTAATTACAGAATGATTTTTTAAGTATGTGACAGACGGCTCATCAGGATATTCAATCTCAATAAAATCCTTCTTATTTTTTGTACGGACTTTCGCAACAATATTGTCAGGGAGGTTTATCCCTTTAACATTTAAAATCATATCAACTTTCGTTGTTTTAAAATCTTCCGACGGATAAACTCTTATAGTTCTGCCGAATTTAAAGCCTCTGTAATATACATTTATGTTTTTGGGGAACGGTTCCAGCTCCTCAAAAACAGCAGTTACCCGCATGTTATACATAGTGTATAATATGTACCCGACGATTGAAAAAATAAAAATTATCCCTAATATTAAAATTACAATTCGTTTCATAGTTTAGATTATTAAAAAAATAATAAAATAAGTAATTAGCCGTCAGGGCATAAATCTGTATACTATTTTTAACTTCTAAACTCAAAAACTCTGCTTTACATTGATTCACACTTTGTTGAATTGAAAAAATATTTCAGATATCCTTTAAATGTAGTAGAGATTATTTAGGAATTTTAGATGGAAAAAGTTTTGGCAGAGAACGGATTTATTATAGATTTGAGCGATGCAAAAAGCACTACACAGCTGGTTTTTGAACTTAGTTCAATTATGGAGCATCCGGAAGTAAAAGGTAAAAATGTCCGATTAAAACTCGGAAATTTAGATTTGAAACAATCCCAATTATTAAGTATTAAAGCGTTGATGGAATCAATGGATGCAACTTTAGCATATATTGATACAAAATCAGAACAGACAGAAGCTTCTGCTGTTAGCCTGGGAATCATTGTTTCGGAAGTTTCGGATGAAGCTTCTATAGTATGCACCCGGAATGATGAAATCAAGGTTGAGCCTGTTATCGTGAAAACAGAAGCTTCCGAAGAGCCGGAAAACGTTCAAGAAAGCGAAGAAGGAAAAACAGTGGAAGTTCACGCAGAAGAGCAAACCGGTCCGATTGAAACTGCTGACGGCGTAGAAGATGTTTATGATGAAGAATCAATGGAAGAACTGTCAGAAATTATTCCATCAGAACATTTTGAAGCGGATTTTGAGTCTCTGGCAGCGAATGAAGGTTTAATTAAGCCTGAAGAAACAAGCAAGTATATT
>CALUSZ010000150.1 GCA_944323495.1 Candidatus Gastranaerophilales bacterium | reverse complement strand
AAGCGAGTGATAAATTTAAAGATGTTGAGGTAAGAGTTCAGTTTAGCGACGGAAGCTGGTATGACAAAGTGGGAACTATTAATTTTGTCGATAATAAAATTGATCAGGATTCCGGTTCCGTAAGTATGCGCGCTACGTTTGATAATTCACGCGCTTGGCTTGTTCCGGGTGCTTATATGAAAGTTAAACTCGTTGCTCCAAAGTTAGTTCAATATATAACCGTGCCGCAGGCTTGTACAAAAGGTGATGCAATGAGCGGATATTATGTATGGGCGGTAGAAGATAATAAGGCCGTAAGAAAGAATATTGAAGTATCTGACGATATTAACAATAATTGGGTTGTGGAAAGCGGTGTTGATACAAAAGATACTATTGTTGTGTCCGGTATACAAAATATTTCTTCGGAAGGGCAAAAATTAAAGGTTATAACTAATCAGAGTGAAAAATAATGAAACAAATATTTGATAAAGAAAAGCTTTTCTTTTTTATAAGAAAACCAAGATTTGCACTTGTAATTTCTGTATGTATTGTAATATTAGGTTTAATTTCCATATTAAGTCTTAAGCAGGAAAGTTATCCTGATGTTACACCTCCGCAGGTTAGAGTATCTGCTAATTATCAGGGTGCAAGTGCAGAAGTTATAGAATCCTCAGTTGCTACAGTTCTTGAAAATAAACTCAACGGTGTTGAAGATATGACCTATATGTCATCAACCTGTTATGACGGGAGCTATTCTTTAACATTGTATTTTAAAGTAGGCTCTGATAAAGATATAAACCTGATGAATGTTCAAAACAGAATTCAGCAGGTTCAATCCCAGCTTCCGGAAGATGTTCAGAGAACCGGTGTTACTGCAATAAGCCGTACATCAGGCTCCGGTGCAATTATTCTTACCCTTTATCCTGAATCCGGAAACTGGACTCAATTGGATTTAACAAATTATGGTTCTATATATATTAAAGACGAACTTAAACGTATAGATGGCGTTGCAGATGTTGAGGTTTACGGAAGCGGAAACTATGCGATGAGAATATGGCTTGATCCGCAGAAAATGGCCGGACTTGGAATTTCAACAAGTGAAGTAAAAACTGCAATTGCCAATCAGAATACACAGGTTACATCCGGTGCTCTGGGGCAGCCTCCGACCGAAGAAAAAAATGCTTTGCAGCTGACCTTAAAAACGCAAGGACGTCTGGAAGATGTTTCACAGTTTGAAAATATTATTATCCGCTCAAATATGGACGGGTCTAATGTAAAAATAAAAGATATTGCTCGTGTTGAACTCGGAGCTGAATCATATTCCAATTTAGGTTTAGTTAACGGGAAACCATCTGCTGTTGTTATGATTTCTCAGCTTCCTGACGCTAACGTTATTAATCTTTCTAAGGCTGTAAAAGCTAAAGTAGATGAATTAAATGCCGAGATGTCAAACGGTATTAAAATTATGTATGTAAAAGATGATGCAGAATATATTCAGGAATCAATGCATGAGGTTGAATTTACCATTCTTTTAACAGGCTTTATTGTTGTACTTATTATCTTCCTGTTTCTGGGAGATGCTATGGCAACGCTTGTTCCTTGTGTTACAATTCCCGTATCTTTAATAGGAACATTCTTTGTTCTTAAAGCCTTTGATATGTCAATTAACCTGCTAACGCTGTTTGCGATGGTTCTTGCTGTTGCAGTTGTAGTAGACGATGCTATTGTAGTTATTGAAAACGTTAAAAGGCATATTGATGAAGGAAAATCTGCTGTTATTGCTACCCAGCTTACTATGCAGGAAGTAGGTTTTGCGCTTGTTGCAATGGCACTTGTTTTGATGGCGGTATTTGTGCCGATTATATTTATGGGTGGTATGACAGGGATTATGTATAAGCAGTTTGCCGTCTGTATTGCGGTATCAATTGCACTTTCTGCAATTTGTGCTTTAACCCTTTCTCCGGCAATGTGTTCGCATTTTCTCGGACAAAGTCATGAAGGTTTGAAACAAAAACACCCTATTTTGACAAAAATTGGTGAAGAAGCTGATATTGTTGTTAAAAAGTTTAATGAGATGTTTGCTAAACTTGAAGATTTTTATATGGAATATGTAAAAAAGTATGTATTCAATAAAAAACTTGTAGCTGTAACATATGTAATTATCCTGTTTTTAACTATCTTATGCTTTAAAATTATATCAACTGGTTTTATTCCTGATGAAGATCAAGGCGTTTTACTTGCGCAAATTACTCTTCCTGACGGAGCGTCTTTAGCCAGAACAGAAGAAGTTTCAAGAAAGTTTACGGATTTAATAAAAGATATTGATGGAATTGATAAAGAAAAACTTACCGTATTTGGCGGAAACGGTTCTACAAACCAGTCTACAATTATTATTCAGTTAAATGATTATGAGGACAGAAATGTCGGGCCTGTAAAATGGATTGTAAGAAAGTTTAAAGGTCAGGCAACCGATATGTCTCATGTTGCAATCTTAAATAAGATAAGAGCAGTAGCTTCTACAATCAAAGAAGCTTCTATTGTTGCATTTTCACCCCCGGCAATAAGCGGTATGAGTATGATGGGCGGTTTTGAATTCCAAATGCTTTCCAAGGGTACTTATACTCCTCAGGAATTAGAGGTTTGGGCTAATAAACTTATTGCACAGGCTAACCAAAATCCATCACTTTCAAGTGTATATACTTCGTTTCAAGCAAATGTGCCGCAATATATTGTTGATATTGACTATGAAAAAGCGCTGGCACAGAATATTGACCTGCAGGAATTGTATTCAACGCTTTCTTCAATGCTCGGTACATATTATGTTAACGACTTTAACAAATATGACAGAGTATATAAGGTACAGCTGCAGGCTGAAAGTAAATTTAGGGATAAAGCAACTGATTTATCAGGTATTTATGTCAAAAACAATAACGGCGTAATGGTTCCTGTTATGTCTGTAGTTAAGTTAAGGCAGTCAATCGGTACAGCTTCTATTACAAGATATAACCAGTATAAATCGGTTCAAATTCAGGGACAGCAAGCTTCCGGTAAGAGTTCCGGCGATGCTATGAATGCTATGGAAGATGAAGCAAGAAAACTTCTTCCTTCTGATATTTCATTTGACTGGTCAGGTACATCTGCACAGGAAAGAGAAGCTTCCGGCCAAACTACAATGATTATTGCAATGGCGCTGATATTTGTTTACTTATTCCTTGTAGCTTTATATGAAAGTTATACAATTCCAGTAGCTGTACTTTTAATTTCACCGGTTGCTGCATTGGGTGCATTATTATTCCAGCTTATGCTTAATCAGGCATTTGATATTTATTCTCAGGTTGGTATGATAACACTTGTGGGGTTAGCGGCTAAACAGTCTATTCTTATTGTTGAGTTTGCAAAAGAAGAACACGAAAAACACGGGCTGCCGGTTAAAGATGCGGCAATTAAGGCAGCTCACTTGAGGTTTAGAGCAATTATGATGACAGAATTAGCATTCATTATCGGTGTTATGCCAATGCTGTTTGCACACGGTGCCGGAGCTAATTCAAGAATTTCAGTAGGCTCGACAGTATTTGGCGGTATGATAGCAGCTGCAACAATAGGTGCCGTTCTCACTCCGGCATTCTATGTAATAGTTCAGGAATTTGTTGACAGGTTCCCTAAAAAAGAGATTACGGAAAAGGATTTGGAGATTTAAGATGAAAAAGGTTTTAAATTTATTATTAATATGTTCAATTC
Organism: Candidatus Gastranaerophilales bacterium; assembly: GCA_944323495.1. Next base: position 28,592 of record CALUSZ010000150.1, on the reverse strand, counting down.
TTTCTGTTTCTACAACGGCAGTTTTGGCAAAGACTAAAAAGGAAAAGGCTAAAGAAGAAGAAAAAATAGAGATTGTAAAACCTGAAAAAGAAAAGGTTAATAAGAGATTAGAGCGCAAGAAGTCAAAAAATAATGAACGTGTAAGGCGTGAATCCTCTAAAGAAGCGAAGGGCATGTATGAAACCAAATTTCCTGAGATAAATTCCCAGATAGAATACACCCAGATGAACGGAGAGGTGACTTTAAGCGATTGTATTAAGCTTGCTATAACACACCACCCGACAATTATGTCTGCAATCAGTAACTCTGAAATCTATAAAACCCGCATAGGACAGGCCTGGTCAAATTATTTCCCGACAATTGGCGCCGGCGTAAGCTATTCAAGAAACGATATGCTTATGTCTACGATGCCGAGCAATATGTCAAGAATGATGGTGCAGAGATATAATATGTTTTATGTACCGACACTTTCTGCAAATATGCTCTTCTTTGATTTCGGTAAAACAAAGGCAAATGCAGATATGGCAAAGAGGAATTATGAAGCTTCAAGATATGACGCTGAATCAAGCATAGAAACTGTAATTTATAATGTTAAAGTTGCTTATTATAACATGGTTTTTGCAGAAATTCAGAAAGCTGTGTATGAAGAAACCGTTAAGGACTTTGAATTACAGCTAAAGCAGGCAAGAGCTTATTATGAAATCGGCAAAAAAGCAAAAATTGATGTTACAACTGCAGAATACAATATGGGAAATGCTAAAGTTAACTTAATTAAAGCAAAAAATACTCTTGAGCTGGCTGCAGTAGAGCTTGCCAATGCAGTAGGTATTCCGGAGTTAGAGAATGTAATTCTTAAAGATAAAATGAATAACAAGAAATATGATGTAAATTTTCCTGATTTGTTAAAAACGGCTGAATCCTCACGTCCGGCTTTGTTATCGGCTAAAAAAGCAATGGATGCTGCCGAATTAAATGTAAGAGCTGCAAAACGTGCGTTCACTCCGGATTTAAGCGGTTTTGCTTCATACGACCATGGCGGACGCCAAATAGATAGTGACTATGGCTATCAATTTGGAGTTCAGCTTAATTATTCGGCTCTGAATTTGATGCTTCTAAAAAAACAGGTGGATGAAGCAAAAGCAACTTATCAAAAATATGTAGCTGATTATGAACAGCAGAAACAAAATGTTTATTTGGAAGTAAAAAGTGCTTACATAAATCTTTTGAACTCACACGATAGTCTTGATGTCTCAAAACTGGCTCTTCAGCAGGCAAAAGAGAGACAATACCTAGCCTTTAGAAGATATCAGGTAGGATTAGGCGATGCAATCGAGTTTAAGGATTCAGAAAATACATATCTCAACGCACAGCTGGATTATTATAACAACCTTTTGAACTACAATATCAATGCTGCGGAGCTTGAGCGTGTAATAGGGGCTCCAATAAAGGAATCTGATATAGATTTATAATTTATGAGTTTATTAGTTGTTTACAGTTATAAAAATGTATTGGTAAATTTTAAAGTACCAATAAAAGCCTGTTCCTGAACGTTATTCTAGTTTACTCAAAGTGACACTGTATTCAAGATTTGAACTAAGAATTTTTATTATATTGCGTATTGATTTTCTGGTTTTACTTTTACCGATATATTCAGGGATTTCATTGTTTTTTGTGTAATAAATATCATTATTTATTTTACGAAATGTTATTGTGTCTCCTATATGTATAGACCCCATGCTGTCTTTAAGATTTTGGTATGAAAGTCCTAGGGGGATGACTTTTACATTATCTTTAGAATCCAAAATATTTTGTATCATTTTGGCAACTCCCGGTTGAAACTTTTCTTCTAGGGTTTTGTTTTTATATATAGAATTATTACCTTCTGGGAAAACAAATAGGTTACATTTTTTGTAAATAAACTTTGCTATTATAGATTTTATTGAAGTCACATTTTTATCAGTATCTCGTTCCGTTAATGATGCATCAACCGGTATAAGTCCCATTTTTTTGTAAATGTTTTGAAAATTTTTACTAACAAGATTTATAACATTTTGGCTGACTAAGATATTTGGGCGAGGACAATCATTTTGTTTCCCAAATGCGGTATATGCATAGTTTAGAAATGAATTGAAAATAGGGTAAACAAATTTATCTTTTTCAGGTTTGTCATGGTTTAAAATAAAAATGTGAGAGTCCTCAGATTTTGCAATTTTTTCAATTTTTCCATCCTCAATATTCATATTAATGAATTTATTATGCAGTGAATTACCAATTTTTGCCCATTCTTCAATATATTGTGGAGAGTCATCTGTCATTTTTTTGATTAGTTTGAATGATTTATAAAAAGAACCAAGATGTTCAATAACAAGTATTTTACTTGCAATTGTCCGCAGCTTATTAGCTGCTATATAGCTTTTCTTTAGGATTTTATTTTTTATTTCGGAATTATTAGGTTTTGTCTGTGCATTTCTGATTTTTTCTTTAATCGATATAGATAAAGCATCAAGTCTTTTTTTATTCTTTGATTCTTTATAAAAAAAATCCAGAGGAGTTGGAGAATATAATATATCAGTTTTCTGGGGTAAGTTTAAAAGTCCTTTATCAGAAAGCCTTATACGTATTCCAAAACTAACATGGTTATCTAATTGTGTTATATCCTTATACATGATAGAAATAAACCATGTAAAGATTTTTTTTGCTATTAAAAAATGAATATGTTAATTTTTGTAATATTCTGTTTAGTTACTGTTTTCCATTATTAATCCAGGTTTATCCCGTTTGATTTTCAATATTTTAAAATTTTCAACTTTTGAATTACTGTAAAAAGCCTGCCGGTTTGATGATATAGAACAGAGAGTTTGAGTATTGTATGATTAGGTTTTGGAAATCTAGGATTACTAAAATTTAATCTATGAGCTTCTTGCAGGTTAAAAATAGTCATTTTAACCGTAAGCGATTGAAACGTCTGCTCAAATACAACAATTTCTACACAAAAAAGAGAGTTCCAATTCCCTTGAAACCCTCTTAAATCAATTGGTTGCGGGAGCTGGATTTGAACCAACGACCTTCGGGTTATGAGCCCGACGAGCTACCAGACTGCTCCATCCCGCGTTAAATTCTCTTACACTTCATTATTAAACGCTAAAAAACAAAAATCAAGAGCAGATACTATATGTAAAATTTTGTAACATTTTTTGAAAAGGCTGCAATTTTTACTACGATATAAACTTTATATATACATAAGATTGAAACACATAACACAAACCTTTCATACAACCTACACACTAACCTTCTACACATGAGGAATTAATTAAAAGAATTCCGAACCTTTCTAATTTAGAAAGGTTTTTTTTGCTAAAAATTTAATTGCAGAAAATTTTACTTCCGAATAAAATACGTCCAGTCATAACGCTGATTATGGATGCAAACATGACGGCGCCTGCAGAGATGTCTTTTGCCATGCCGACCATTCGTGAATATTTGTTATGGTAAATTGAGTCGAGCGCAAATTCTATAGCTGTATTAAGCATTTCAGAGACAATTACAAGACCTATGACAAATAAAAGCAAGCAATACTCTACTGGATTAAATTTTAGGGCGAATGCGGCTAATAAAACAAAAATTGCTATAATGACATGCACCCGTATATTCATTTCACTTTTCAGTACTAATCGAAATCCTTTTCTTGCATTTTTAAATGTGTTGTTAAATCCCTGCGCTTTAAATTTTGTCATACCCTATATTCTCCAATGCTTTGCGCTGTTCCTCTATAACAAAATTGTATTCTTCTTCACCCTGATGGTCAAATCCCAGAAGATGCATCAGACCGTGGCTTATTAGGAAATATAATTCCTGCTCTTTATTTTGAGAATGGCTTATATCCCTATTAACACCTTCTATAACTTTGTCTAAGGCGATTACTATTTCACCTAGATTTATTTCTCCATCAAAAATAAAGCTGTTTTCATCATCTGCAAATATTGCAAATGTTATAATATCCGCGGGGGCGTCTTTGCCTCTATAATCACGATTATATTCCTGTGTTTTTTTTGAATCACATAGGACAATATCTAGTGTTATTGTATTAAAATCTTTTTCGTATAAGCAGCTTTTTTCATAAAGGTTTGCCAGATAAAATTCTAATAATTTTTTTGTATTTTCGATAATAATTTTTTCATCCGGTTTCCAGTATTCATAAAGATTTTCTGTAAAAATATTAATTATTGTCATTTTTTGTGCTGTCATTCTTTTTTTCTTCCAGCTCTTTAACTTTTGTATCCAGTTCTTTATCTAAAGCAGGCTGGCTTATTTCGTGGTTGTGTTTATTTTTATCCAGCTCTTGTACTAAATCATTATGGTATTTAATTCTTTTATGGTGCATACCTCTAAGCATTCTTGAAAATGTTTCTGCAATAGTTTTCAGATCTTTTAATGTTAATGGAGAATCTGAAAGTTGTCCGTCATTAAGACGTTCTTTTATTATTTTATTAATAATAGCATCAATTTCTTCATTAGATGGATTTTTAGCTGCTCTTACCGCCGATTCTACGGCATCAGCAAGCATAAGAATAGCAGTTTCTTTCATATTTGGTTTAGGGCCCGGATACCTAAATTGTTCTTCGTTAACGTTTTCGGCCCCTTCTTCCTTTAATGCTTCATTATAAAAATAGCTTACAAGACTTGTTCCGTGGTGCTGAAGGATAAAATTATTTATTACCTGCGGCAGATGAGCTTCTTTGGCAAGTTCTATACCGTCTTTTGGGTGTGCTGTAATAAGCATTTTACTAAATCTCGGGGTGCAGGTATTGTGTGGGTTTTCAATCCCGTAGAAAGACTGATTTTCAACAAAGAACATTGGACGCAGGAGTTTTCCTATATCATGGTACATTGCTCCGACCCGGGCAAGTACAGGGTTTGCTCCGATTGCTTCTGCTGCGTTTTCACATAAATGAGAAACTGTTAAGCTATGGTTAAATGTTCCCGGTGCGTCTTGCATAAGTTTTTTTAATAGAGGCTGATTGTGATCTGCCAGTTCTGCGAGGCCGTATGGTGTCATAACGCGGTATAAATTTTCTATTATAGGAAGTATGCCGAGAAGCAGGATACCACTTATTACAAAGCTATTAATAACTATATAAATTAAATCACGCAGGATGAGCATATTATCAATGTCCATCATATATTTTTCTAAGAAATATATTCCTCCTACAATAAGGATACCAGCAAGCGAAATTTTAGCACTGACAATAAGCAGATCTGAACGTTTAGAGAATTTTAATTTTGAAACAGCTGTCATAACAACAGTATTTAGGAGCATAAATGATACCACAACTTCTATATTCCAGTGCATACCGATTGAAATCAGTGCGAGAACGATAGTTGATGCAAAATATGCATTTCTTGGGGTTGTAAAAATGGACAGTAGTATTGTATAAGCCGGGATTGGAATTATATAAGGAGAAAAACCAGTTGGGAGAAGTACTGATATAAATGTTAGTATTAAAGTAAAAGATGACATTATAGTCATATATTTAGGGTTATAATATTGTTTTTCGAAGTTTTTTTCATACTGCAGGAAAACGAACGTGAAAAATGCGATAAGAACAAACATTCCAAGAATTCCGCCATAGTTAATTTCGAGTACATTATACCCGGCTGCTCTTAATGCATCGCGTTTAAGCTTTGTTACAGGTTCACCTTCAAATACTATTTTTTGTCCTTTTTTGAACACTACTTCATATGGTTTAATCGCATTTTGTGCATTTTTTTTCGCAATTTCAGTTGCGAATTCGTCTACTACAAGGTTCGGGACAATTATTTGGTTTAAAATTCCGGCAATGAGTGTTCCTTGATATCTTGGTACATTGTTAGGCAGATTCTTTTTTATTATTTCTGTCACATTATTATTGTCGAAATCTTTATTGGATATACCGTTATTTAAAACAGAAGAGAGTGTTACTTTAGCTTTATCAAAAACATTCTGCAGGTCTTCGTCGCTTGATTTAAGCAAGAATTCTACTAATCCTTTTTTACCGGCTTCATCAAATAAAACATTAAGTTCATCAGTTTTAACTTCATCGCTTGCGTCTTTTTCTCTTATTTTCTTTACAGAGTTTTGCAGTGTAATAAGACTTGTCGTAATAAACTCATCTTCAGCTTGTGTCAGGATAGGTTCGACATTTTGTGCTACTTCTTTTTTATGCCGTTCTGTTTTGACCGTATCAATAACTTTAATATCTTTTTGTGCAACAATATCTTTTTTACTTATTCCATTTTCAATAACCTTTTGGAAAAAAAAGTTTTGTGAAGAAATTATCACTGTCATCAGGAATGTGAAGAATATAAAACAAACTACATTCCTAAAAGTTTTTGATGCTATAAAGTCTAAAAATTTTGTCATATATAAAAATCCTATTAATTGTTTCTATCCCTTTTTTTTACTACAAATCCGCATTTTGTACAAGCAAGTATAGTTCCTGTACTGTCAACCGGCATAAAATTGTGCTTACAGCTTAAGGCTTCGTCTTCATCTTTGTGCATATCCTTTGCTGCATAAATATTGTCCGGATTGGCTCCATCTCCTCTCTTATTTTTATTGAGCCATTTTATGAAAAGTTCAATAATATACATATCTCTATTTTACTCGTGAATTTTAAACCCGTAAGGCAAAAAATCACTCATTTTTTTTATATTAAGTTTTCCTTTTTCTTCAGTAATAATTTCTACTTCATTATTTCCCTGAAATTCGTACATAACTTGCCTGCAGGCACCGCAAGGATAGCAGTCATCTTCATTTGGGGAATATATTGCAACTGCAAGAATTTCGTTCTCTCCTTCTGATACAGCTTTAAATATAGCACACCTTTCCGCGCAGATTGTCATTCCGAATGAAGAATTTTCAATATTGCATCCGGAATAAATTTTACCATTGGGTGTGAGTACCGCTGCGCCGACGGCAAATTTTGAAAATGGTGAATAAGACATCTTTGATGCCTTTTTTGCACTATCCATTAATGATTTATAATCGTAATTCATAATTTATATTTTAGCTTATTTACAGATAAATAAATCCGTTAATCAGTTGATATTTATACTTCAGACAAAATTTTTACATCTGTTTTAGGCGGATTTCCGAACATTTTTTTGTATTCTCTGCTGAATTGTGTCGGGCTTTCGTATCCTACTTCATAGCTTGCGCTTGCTGCATCATAGTTTCCGGTAAGCATTAGCCTTTGGGCTTCGTAGAGTTTTAGTTGTTTTTGATATTGAAGTGGGCTTACTTGAGTAACCTTTTTAAAATTTCTATAAAACGAAGAAGGGGCCATATTAACGCTCAGGGCTACTTCGTCCATGTTAAGTTTTTCGATGTATTTATCTTTAATTATGGAAATTGCCTGGGCGATTTGATTTGAGCGCGTACCTTTTGTGTTAATTAATCGCAGCTGGCCGCCGAGCGGACCGGTGAGAAGGCGGTAATAAATTTCTTTGATTATCATTGGTGACAAAACCTTCTGCTCAGCCTCTGTTTTTTCAAGTAATTGCGCAAGGCGGTAGAATGCATCTAAAAGCTCACTGTCCGTATCAGAAATTGCAAGTGCTTTTTCATCACTTTGTATAGTTTTAGGAAGCTTTGTCTCCAGAAGAAGGTTTGAAATTAAGTTGGAATTTAATTCAAGTATTAAAACAACAAAAGGTTTTTCTTTGCTTGCTTCTGCAACCCTGCTGGATACGGGAATATCTGTGCAGGAGACAACATATTGACCTTTTGTGTAGACAACATTTTCTTCCCCATAGAGCATTTGTTTTAAACCTTGCAGAACCAGAATACAGCTCGGGTTGTAAAAACATCTCAAAAATTCCGTAGGATTATCTCTGCGGACAATTCTTACCCCCTCAATCGCGGTCGGGTAATTCCCTTCACCCGGTATATTTTTTAAAATAATATCTCGTATTTCTGTATATTTTGTATCCAAATTAACAACCCTCCTTATATATTCTAACCGAAAATTGAAGAATGCGCAAAAATAGTGAGAGGATTAGATAAGAATTAAGCAGAATTTGCTCTTTATTAATTACAAAAATCTTTAATAATGTTAATATCAGGTTTTTATTTAAAATAATGAGGGTAAAATTTTATGAAAGTATTATTGATTAATGGTTCGCCGAATGAAAAGGGCTGTACTTATACGGCACTGAATGAAATTGCGCTTACCTTAAATAAGGAAGGCATTGAAACAGAGATTTATTATATCGGAAAAGAGCCGATAGCACCTTGCAGGGCTTGCCGTGCCTGCGGAAAAATAGGACGTTGTGTTATAAAAGACAAGGTTAACGATTTTGTAGAGTACGCAAGAGAATTTGACGGCTACATAATAGGCTCACCCGTTCATTACGGCTCGGCCGCAGGAGGAATAATTCCATTTTTAGACAGAGCCTTTTTCGTTGATTTTATGTCAGGAAAAGATTCTTTCAAACATAAACCAGGAAGCGCTATTGTTTCTGCAAGACGCGCCGGTACAACCGCTACATTAGATCAGCTTAATAAATATTTCCAGATTAATCAAATGCCAGTTATTTCGGGAAGATACTGGAATATGGTTCACGGGCAGAATCCTGAAGAGGTAAAACAGGATAAAGAGGGGATGCAGAATATGAGAATACTTGCAAAGAATTTTGCTTATCATCTTAAGCGTAAAGAAGCGGCTCAAAAAGCAGGTATTAATCCTCCGGAAGCAGAAGAGGTTGAATATACAAATTTTATTCATTAAAAAGGAGAAGTCATTATGCAAACAGTTAAATTAAACAATGGTATAGAGATGCCGATTATAGGGTATGGTGTTTATCAGGTAACTCCCGAAGAGTGTGAAAGATGTGTTGTTGATGCGCTTGATGTAGGATACAGGCTTATTGATACGGCACAGGCTTATTGTAATGAGGCGGAAGTCGGGAATGCAATCAAAAAATCAGGTGTTAAAAGAGAGGATATTTTTCTTGTAACAAAAATCTGGATTTCTAACGCCGGAGAAGAAAAGGCCGCAAAATCTATTGATGAATCTTTGAAAAAACTCCAGACAGATTATGTTGACTTGCTTTTAATCCACCAGCCTTTCGGGGATTATTACGGAACATATAGAGCTATGGAGAAAGCATACAAAGCCGGAAAAGCAAGAGCAATCGGAGTAAGCAACTTCTATCCGGACAGATTCATTGACTTATCTCATTTTTGCGAAATCCAGCCCGCAATAAATCAGGTTGAAACACACGTATTTCAGCAGCAAAAAGAAGCCCGCAAGATTATGAAGAAATACAATACGCAAATAATGGCGTGGGGGCCTTTTGCAGAAGGTAAAAACAATATGTTTAAAAACGAAGTTCTTGTATCAATCGGTGAAAAATACGGCAAAAGCTCTGCTCAGACAGCTTTAAGATTTTTGACCCAGGAAGGCATAATTGTTATTCCAAAATCCGTAAAAAAAGAGCGTATGGAACAAAACTTAGATATTTTTGATTTTGAATTAACAAATGAAGAACTGGACGAAATCAGGAACTTAGATACAGCAAAAAGTCTGTTCTTTTCACACTACGACCCTGTAACAGTAGAAATGATTATAGGACTTGCAAGATAAGGAGAAGTTTATGAAAAAACTTTTGCTCATAGTATTTTTGATAATTATAGCGGGTGCAGGATTTGCCCTCGCTGTCAGTCAGTCAAATTAAACACAAGGAGAACTTATGGACAAAAAAATTCTAGTAGCTTATTTTTCCTGGAGCGGAAATACTAAATCTATCGCTCAAAAAATTCAAGCCAAAACCGGCGGAGATATTTTTGAAATAACTCCGGTAACTCCGTATCCTGCGGATTACAATGAAACAGCATATGGTGTTGCAAAGGAGCAAAAGGACAAGGGTATTCACCCACCGATAAATAATAAAGATGTAACTCCATATGATGTAGTATTTGTTGGAACTCCGGCATGGTGGTACACAATGGCTCCGCCTGTTATGACATTCTTAGCCGAAAACAATTTTGAAGGCAAAACGGTTATTCCGTTTGTAACCCATGGCGGAGGCGGGGGTTATACCATCGATAAAGATATGGCAAAACTTGCTAAAGGCGCTAAGGTTCTCTCTCCGTTTGTAGTTTACGGGAAAGGCGGAGCCGGAGTAGACAACGATATTGCAGAATGGCTGAAAAAAGCCGGATTTTAAAATAAAGGCCTGTATACTGCTGCCGGCCACCATCGACAGCAGTTTTTTTTACTTAAATGAATGGATAAGAGGAGAATAATATGTTTAAAAGATTTGTATTTATTTGGTTAGGAAGAGAAAAATATGCTGGAAAACTACGTTACTTATTTGAATTTTTTGAGCGGAAAATTTACAAAATTTTTTGAAAAGCAGAAGCCTTTTATTTTTTGTAAAAAGGGATGCGGCAAGTGCTGTAAGAATGCTGAATTTCCTTATTCACAAATAGAAGCAGAGTACCTTATGTTCGGGGTTTGGATACAAAATGTTGCCATTAGTTGGGTTGTTTATGATATGACAAAGTCTCCTTTTATTTTTGTGTATTCTGCCGTGTGTATTTCTAGTCAAAATGATGAAGTTTGAAGATATAAAATCTAAAAAAGTTAAAAATGAATCTTTGTTAGAAGGATTGAAAGAAGGTTTCAAGTATTCTGCACATTCAGAAAAAATATTATTACTGTTGTTGTTTTCAGTTGTATTTAGCTTTATATCATTAACTTATCCTATGCTTATGCCTGTTTATACAAAAGAAGTTTTGTGTTCAAATGCACAGACACTTGGTTATGTAATGAGCAGCGCGGGGGTAGGTGCTTTAACCTCTTCTATTTTTCTTGCTTCAAAAACATCATTAAGCGGGTTGAAGTATATTCTATGTATTGGCTCTATCATACTCAGCAGCGGATTTATCTGGCTGGGCTTTAATAATAGTATTCTTCTTGCCTGTACTATTATGTATTTTATTGGTTTTGGAATGACATCTTCTTTTACATCAGATAGTACACTTCTTCAGACTGTAATTGATGATGATAAGCGCGGGAGGGTAATGAGTATTTATACGGTATGCTTTTAATTTCAGCGATGTTATTTCTTATAAAATTTGCGCATTTAGAGTTTAAAACCGGAGAAGGCGGGATTCGAACCCGCGGGGGGCTTTAGGCCCCCACAAATTTTCGAGATTTGCACCTTAAACCGCTCGGACACTTCTCCATTTATCGTTTTATCCTATTTAACAATTCTTTTGCATAATCCATCTTGAATATGAGGTTGAGAGTTGTGTAAATTCCCATACACAAAACCATTATAACAACTATTTTTACTATTTCAAATACATATTTTGGAAGCTGAATCTTATCAAATTCTATTCCGATAAACCAGCATAACGCAAACGTGATAAGCCCTGCTCCAAGCATTTTAAAGAAGTTTTTAAATAATGTTTTATAGTCAAGTCTTATTTTTCTGTATATAAATATTCCCAAGAATACTGCGTTAAACAAAGTTACAAAAGACGTTGAAAGGGTAATTCCTGCAATTCCCATATCGAGTTTAAGTATTAAAAGCCAATTTAAAACAGCTTTTAAAGCAATAGATGACATCGCTATAATGAATGGGGTCTTTGAATCATTAAATGCATAATAGACTCTTGTGATTGAATCTCTAAATACATAAGGAAGTATTGAGAATGAAAGATAGCATAAGGCTTCTGATACCATCACAACCGCGTTTTGGTTAAACGCACCGCGTTCAAATACAAGCGTAATCCCATCTTTTGCAAGGAGTAAGATTAATATAATCATCGGCATACCGGCAAAGAAGAGTGTGCCGACTCCTTTATTAAAATACGTTCTTATTGAATCTTTATTGCCTTCTCCGGCAAGTCTCGAAAATATTGGAAACAGCGGAACAAGAAAAGCTGTAACAAGTATGCCTACAGGGAACTGAAAAATTCTGTTTGCAAACACTACAGAAGTCCACGCGCCTTCTTTTAGGGTTGATGCGAAGAACATATCAATATAAATACTAATTTGTCCGATTGTTGAACTTAATATTGCTGGGAATAAGAGTTCGCAAATGTTTTTGAATTGCGGATTATTTCTTATATCAAAATTAGGTTTTATTCTATACCCGATTTGTCTTATTTTAGGGAATTGGACTATCAACTGGCATATTGCACCCAGTGTAGTTGCAGCAGCAAGCACGATTCCGGTTTTATCGTTGTGCACAAGTGAGATTACAATCACAACAACAATGCTTAAAATCATCGGAGAAAGGTTAGGTAGAATATACTGCTTATGACAGATTAGAAGTCCGTAATAAATCCCAATAATTCCGCCGATTAGAATTATTGGCGACATTATTTTAAAATGTGCAGAGGCTAAAGCTACCAACTCCGGAGAGCCTGCTGAAATTATTATCCCCATAATCTTATCGGCAAAAAAGAATCCCAGAACCGAACAGAGGGCAAAGAACAGAAATGAAACCGTAAGAAATGTATTATAAAGCCTATTTACAACCTCATCAGGTTTTGAGTCAAAATCAGGAATAAGTTTCGAAAAAACTGCCACTACAGCACTATGAAAAGGCCCGCCGACTCCGCCTAAAATGATTATCGCAAGAGAAGGTATTTGAAGAGCATAAAAATAAGCATCTGATACCATTGTTGCACCGTAAAAATTTGCAACAACCATATCTCTTACAAATCCCATAAATTTGCTTGCAATTGTTACAAGAGCTATAAGCCATGCGGCCTTCAAAACTCCCGGCGTTTCGTCCTTAACTATTTTCTGTTCCATACTTCTCAACCAGCTCTACGTATAAAGTGATAGATCTTCCCAATGTCGGCGGATAAAATATTATTGTATTTTCTCCATCTTCAATATATCTGGAAATATCTATTCTGTATTCTTTTTGAAATATTGTTTTTGTAATCGGAAATTCTACCATTTTCCCATTAATTACTGCTGATATTTTAGCAGTATTAGAATTTGTAACAACAATCTGTGCTCTTCCAATAGGTGCCCAGAATGTTTGTTTAACAGTTTCACCGCATATTGTAACCGGCAGTGTTCCAAGATTAATACCAGTATAGTAATGTCTCAATATATTATAGTAAGGCTGATCAAGTTTAGTTGCCATATAACCTGCACCATACTGGCTCATTCCAACACCGTGTCCAAAACCGCCGCCATAAGCTGTAATATCTGTCACATTGCCATTATTATCTAACTGTTTTTCAAAAATAACATTTGCACTCGGAAGTGATATGCCGTCTTTTTGGAAAACCCTTCGGATTACAAGTTCTTTAGATATACGGTAGCATCCTCTTGATGTCATCAACTCCACTTCAACAGCCTTGCCGGAAGCTCCTCGTTTCATAACTTTAATATCTTTAATTTTTCCTAAAACATCTCCCTGATTAAATGCCGGATGAATAAAACCGGTCTTGGATTGTGTTACAAGAGTTGATTTAAGAATATTTTCCAGCTCTCCGACAGCCCACTTTTTCTCCCATCTGTAGTACGGGGAGTCAATATCATAAGAAGGAACTTTACTCATATAAAATTCCCTTGCTTTATCCTCATCCTCCATAGACTTAAATTCTGCTTTATCAGGTACTGCCACCAGATAAGGTTTATGAATAGACGGAAACATTTTGGTTACAGGATCTGAAAAAGCGTAGGAGTAACTTTCTGTATATCCGCCTGCTGTAGAGCTGTATAAAGTTAAAATAGGCTCGTTATCGTATAAAGCTATAATACCATCTGTTTCCATCACAGCTCTTGTTGCTAAATCATCTTCAGTATTTACACCGTAATATACCTGACTTGCCACACTATCCACAACATTAAATTCGTTATATGCCTGTGTTCTCGGCCCTAAAACATAATTTCTTGCAGCTACTGCCTGCGCTTTTAGCGCTTCAAGTCCAAACCTGACAGGCATTTCATTTGGTACAACCCCTTTTAGATATTCCTGAACTTCTATAAGGTTAACAAGATAAAATCCTTTTCTATCTTGTTTTTGTACAACTTCAAATGCTCCATGGTACAAAGCAGGCTTGCCTTTTCTGGTTAAATTCCTAACACCTAGCACACCTTGAGGGCAAACAACTACAAAATCTCTTAAAGTCGCGCCCTTGCCTGCGATAGCGATGTCCAAACCTGTAACTCCGTTTCTTATAGTCAAATCTGTGTCAGCAGGTATTTTGTAAAGTACTTTTTTTGTTTCCTTATCGCAAATTTCGCAATCTGATGTCCCGTATATAGTAACTTCTTGTTTTAAAACATTCTGGAATTTATTGTCAGTAAGTCCTACTCTTACAATACTGTTTCCGTCAAAAGCCAGTGCATATCCGTTAAGAGATATTAAAAGCAGTATTACACCAATAAGTCGCTTTATTTTAATTCCCAAACCGTACCTTCCTTAGAGTCTTTTAATATAATCCCTGCTTTATCAAGTGCAATTCTTATTTTATCTGCAATTTCCCAATTCTTTTCGGCTCTGGCAGATTTTCGTCTTTCAATAATTTCATCCATTGACGAGAAATCCTCTCCCAGCTCTGCACTGATTTCTGCAAGTTTGGTTTTTAACTCTTCTTCAGATATTTGGGCTTTTTCAAACGTAAAACCTAATGTTTCAGCAAGCTTGCAAAGAAGAGTATAAGCATATGGAACATCTTTATTGGCCTTACCTGTTAAATCAAAAAGAACCGCAAGCGCCTTTGATGCATTCAAATCATCATCCATAGCTTCCACAAATTCTTTGTACTCATCAAAAGCTTTTATATCAAGGTTCTCATCAACCTTTGAAGGCTTTGCATTAAGCATTCTTTTTACTTTGTTTGCGGCCGCCTGCAGGGCTTCATCAGAAAATTCTACCGGCATGCGGTAATGGTTGGTTAGAATAAAGAACCTTATGGTATTAGCATCATAATTCTTCAATAAATCATCAATCGTGAGAAAATTCCCTAAAGATTTAGACATTTTTTCTTTATTAATAGTCACAAATCCGTTATGAAGCCAGTAATTAACAAATTTGCACCCGTTAGCGCATTCTGATTGTGCAATCTCGTTTTCATGGTGAGGAAATATTAAATCAGCGCCGCCTGCGTGAATATCAATTGTTTTACCTAAATACTTTCTGCTCATAGCAGAACATTCAATATGCCATCCCGGACGGCCTACACCCCATGGTGAATTATACCCGAATTTTTCATCCTTTTTCCACAGTGCAAAATCGAGCGGGTCTTCTTTTTGTTCTCCGACTTCAATTCTAGCACCGCTTTCTAATTGGTCAATAGGCTGCTTTGAAAGATAGCCGTATTTCGGGAATTTTTTTACCCTAAAATAAACATCACCGTTTGCTTCATAGGCGTAACCCTTATTTATTAAATCTTTAACAATAGATATCATCTCGCCTAAAGTTTTAGTTGCAAAAGGTTCTATATCCGGCTTTAAGTTATTTAATGCCTTCATGCTTTCGCTAAATTTTTTATACCAGTATGTAGAAACTTCTTCCGGAGTTTTACCTTCTGCTTCGGCCTTCTTTAGAATTTTATCATCAACATCTGTAACGTTTCTGCAATATGTAACATCATACCCTTTAAATTTAAGATATCTATACAAAACATCCCAGGTAATATAGCATCTTGCATGACCCAGGTGTGCATTATCGTATACAGTGGGCCCACATACGTACATTTTTACTTTACCTTCATCTATCGGTTTAAATTCTTCTGTTTGATTTGTGTATGAGTTATGCAGCTTCATAAAAAACACTCCTCTTTAATAATAATAGCCGGCAAAAAAAATTTTATAACAAACATGAAACTCTGTCTATAAATTTAAACGTAGGATTGACAAAAGTATATGCTTCTTTTATCATGCATTTGTGTTTATTATTAAAAGAGGTGTGTTATATGAGAGTGAGTTCTGTAAGCCTTGCATCTGTGCAAAGGAGAAGTTTGCATAAGCAGGATTCTAAGCCGGCTGTAAAACATAACGAGATTCCTGCCTCACAGCCGGAGGTCATTGCGTTTAAAGGTCTAAAATTTGGTGATTATGTTGCTGGCGGTATCTGCGGTACTGTATTTGGTATCGTTGCAGCAGCAGCATTTGGGCCTATTGCAGGTATTGCAGCAGGAATTTTTGCCGGAAAAGCAGCTGCTGAAGCTAATAACGAAACAAGACCATACGATCCTGACGAAGATAAAGGGCGTTAATTCGCTGCCACTTTCTGTTGATGTTTCTTTTCGTATGCTTTTCTGGTGTTATAATAAGTAAGTTTTGGTATTAATACGCCTAGTAATACCGGTGAAAGTACGACTGTTGATAAAAATCCGGGCAGAGAATTAAGTCCCCTTGCCATTTTGGCTATATTATTGTTTTTAATATCTCCGGTACCTTTCATAACTTTTGCGATAATCTCATTTGATCCATCAAATTTTTCAAATAATTCTAATATTTTTTTGTTCTTTTCGTTTTTAGAGAGGTGTTTGATAGAATCAAGCGTAAAAGTTTTATCATTAAACATTAATGATGCATTTTCGGATTTAGCAATAATCTTTTGTAAATCGCCGCCCTTTTCGTTAACAAATTTTGAAAAATTAAGCAGTTTTGATTTAGAATCAATATTTGAATAAATAGCATCTAAATCTGCGACAGATAAGACTTCTAAATTGCTATACGGCCAGAGAATATCTCCTAATTTTTTATACCAGCTCTTACCGTCCGAAGCACGGTTTGTAAGAACAAAACCCATTTTATTTTCATAAGAACGAACAATTGCCTTTGTCATCATAGGAACTGCAAATACAACAGATAATGATGAAACAGTGTCTCTTAACAAGATTTCATTCAACTCTGTCATATCTTTTTTGCCGTTTTCATCAACCTGTGCTCTTTCCCAGGCCTTTAGGCCTCTTGGACCAAGTAAACCAAATGTTGCTAAAAGAGCAAACGTTGTTTTTGAGAAATTATATCCAGTGTATTCAAGAAGAGCTTGAACTTTTTCGGGTGTATGTTTTAATAAAAATCTTCCCATGCGGGTTAAAGGCCCGTCATTGTTAATCCCCTTAGCTTTAAATGCTGGAGATGTATTTCCGTCATTATAGTTATCTTTATGGGCGGTTTGTGCATTTTTCTGTGCATGAAGTTTAGCACCCGGGGCTACATCCCCTCTAACATAAAGTTTTGGAATTAAAGCTAGACCACCAAGTGTCAAAACAACATTAGCAATATTAGTAAGAAATCTTTTTGTTGCAAAGCTGTTTTTCATATTATCAATAGCTTTTTCATCAATACTCTCTCTTTGTTTATTTCTGTCAATTGCGTCTTTACCGTAATCTCTTATTGCAGTTATAACTTCGCCTGAATTAAAGGCTAATTTTGTTTTCTCATCACCAACCATAAGAGTATTTACTTTATATAATTCCGGAGTGGTTTCTACCATCTTGCTGTTTATTCTTGCCTGAATGCGGCCAAGAGCAGCATCTTTGATTTTTTTCTTGTGATGCGGTTCTACAAGTTTCATTTCTTCCAGAATATAATTGACTGTTTCTTCCGGGTTTTTATCGCCGGGAACAGATTCTTTATAAATTGAACTTACATGATATTTATAGAATTCCTGTTTAAACTTATCAGCATCTTTCATTACTGCTTTGTCAAATTTAGGGTCATTAACCATTTTTTTGAAACTTTCGCTAAGGCGCTTGATAAGTCTTGTGTTTGTATTTGTTGTACGGCAGAATAATCCTGTTACAGCGAGTACTGCCGGCGCAACACCAATAATATACGGTCCGGTCATAGCTTCTCGGCCTAAAACCTCTAACCCCTCTTGAACATTGTATGTACCGGTAATTTCTTTATCTCTGTTAAAACCGGTTAACACTCTTGGGAGAGTCATACCTAAACCATCTTGAATGAGGAATGAAATAAGATATCCCTGTTTTTCTATCCACTGCATAATAGTTCCGGTTCCGCCCAAGACAGGCATAATCATAGATGATTTAAATCCAGGATTTTGATTCTTTTTTACTTGTTGTTGTTTTTTTTGAGAGCCAATATAGCTGTTGATTCCTGTAATTTTCAATATTATATCCCTACCCGACTAAAGTGTAACCTGTACACTATTATAATGATATATGTGAAGTATAACAAGACAGAGTATATACGATTGTTAGAAAAATTTACAAAACAAATTTACCCCCTTATTGTACTGCGCTCAAGTGCGCGTACAAATTTGGTCGGAAGGTTTTCTTTCGGGTTGATTGAGCCGACAAGTATTGTTTTGCAGCCTAAGAGTTTTCCTGCAAGAATATCCGTGAGCGGTCTATCACCAACCATGACCGCGCATGCCGGCTCTATGCCGACAGAATCAAGATATTCTCTCATAATTCGAGGGTTTGGCTTGTTTGCACGGCCTATTACGCGGCAGGGGGCAAGCTTTGAAGCATTTTCTATATATTCTTCATTTTTGTTATTAGAAATTATTGCAACTTCAAAGTCTTTTAAGAATGTATTGAACCACTCAACTGTTTCCGGAAGGAAATCTGCTGACTTTGAGACCATTACGGTACTGTCTAAATCAAACATTACGCATTTTATTCCTTGTGATTTAAGCTCTGTAAAATCAATCTCATAAATACTTCTCAAATTGTAATCAGGTTTCATGAACATTATTTAATCCCTACCGTTCTAGCTAGTGCATATTTATATTCTTCAGGAGCTTTTGTAAATTTTACGAAAAGCTCATCATTTGTATTTGCAAGTTCCAGCTCTTCGCCTTTTGAATTTTTTATCTCCGTAACCTGAGTTACAAATTTTTCAGAAGGCGAAATTATTTCTATATCTTCATTTTTATTAAACTTATTCTTGGTTTTGATTTTGTAATATTCTCCGTCAAAGTCGTGAATTTCGCATAAGAAATCCGCTCCTGCAAGCCCTTTAGAAATATCATAGCTGTATCCGTCTTTAGGATAACCTTCTCCTAGATAAAACCCCGTTGTATAACCGCGGTTTCCGACTTTTAGAAGTTCCTGATAATATGGTTCCATATCCGCTTCAGGATTTTTTAATACAGCATCAATTGCTTCTCTATAAGCCTTAGCTGTTGCTGATACATAATAAAGGCTCTTTGTTCTTCCTTCAACCTTGAATGAATCAATTCCGGCCTCTATCATTTCTCTTAAGTGGCGTACAAGACAAAGGTCTTTTGTGCTCAAAATATGCGTACCCTTTTCGTTTTCTTCGATTTCATAGTATTGCCCCGGACGGGTTTCTTCAACAAGCTTGTAGCTCCATCTGCAAGGCTGTGAACAGTTGCCGGAATTAGCTTTTCTCTCTCCGTTTGTCATATAATCGCTAAGCAGACATCTTCCCGAAAAAGAAACGCATTGTGCTCCGTGAATAAAGCATTCAAGTTCCATATCCGGTACTTTTTGCTTGATTTCAGCAACATCTTTTATTGGGAGTTCACGCGCTAAAATCGCTCTTGTAGCTCCAATATCCTGCCAGAATCTCACTGCTTCATAATTTAGAATATTAGCCTGCGTGCTTACGTGGATATCAGTATCCGGCATATATTTTTTAGCAAGCCTCATAATCCCGACATCACTAATAATCAAAGCGTCCGGTCTTGATTCGGCTATTTTATCCATTGAACTTTCTAAAAGTTTTATATCACTGTTGAAGGGGTAAATATTTAAGGTGAGATAAGACTTTGCGCCCATTTCTCTTGCGGTATCAATTGCATACTTCAGATTATCCAGAGTAATTAACTCACCTTTTCTCATTGCCCTCAGGCTAAAATCCACAACACCTAAATACACGGCATCTGCACCATACTTAATCGCATATTTGAGTTTTTCAATATTGCCTGCCGGCATCAATAATTCTGGTTTATTCATAACTTGATATTATCATAAATCGATTTCTATCTCAAATTTTCGATTCCAGGGGTAAATATATTTTATTGGCTTTGAGTAATCAAAAATTTTAGCAAGATTCTCTTCATAAGGCAGCATTAATGTTTTTATATCGCAAGGTCTCTCTATTTGCCCTCTTACATTTGCCTGATATGCCCAATCGTCAAGAAATCTTATGGTTTGGAGTTTTCTAAAAGCTTTTTCATTATATTCTTTTGCCCTCCATTTTATCTTTACTCCTGCAAGCAAGCTCCCTAAAGTATTCGCACTCGTATTCCAGCCGGCATAGCCGTAGAAATTATTCAAATCAATTTTGTCTAAAAGCTGATTTACAAAATTATTGTCAGCTCCGTTTGCAAACCGTACATCTGCTATACAATAAGGTTTGTGAGGCACGGTAAATGTTTTGGAAAAAGGTTCAGTTTCCCACCCCATCACAAGTTCGCCCTGTTTTTCTATAAAATTATTGACTATAAGAATAATATCTGCGTCCTCTTTAGATTCAGCAAGCTTAAACCCGCCGAGTTCAATTTGTCCGAGTACGGATTTTTCAATCGAAACATCTTCATAATTTGAGATACAATTTTTATACTCAGGTTCTGTAAACTCTGGGTAAATCTTGATTTCTTTAGCTATCGAACGCGAAAGAAGAGATAGCGGAATCTCATCAGCGCCGGTTTTTGTTTTTCCGCCAAGGCGTTCTAACTCTTTTGCTTCTTCAACATTAAACCCCTGCTCGGCGCAATCATCTTTTGAAAAAATTAAAGTATCAAAAACTCCTTCCTTTTGCCATTCAAGATAGAGTTTATTAATCTCAAAATTCCTTTTTCTCGTACTCAAATAATCTTCGATTATCTCATCTGGAATATCGCTTTTGTTTTTGCCTCCCGAGAACGAGTATTCAAAAATCTTTTTGCCCCAATCTTTCCAGTATTCTTTTTCTTCTTCGTTATAATTGTTGTTTGAAATCCGCATTATGCTAGAGAACGCATAGACTTTTTTGTTTTTTAAAATCGGTTTTAGTCTTTCAATCCGTCCTTTTAACTCTTCAAAACTCTCCGTCCCCCTTCTTGAAGGAATAAGCCCGCCGTAAGTTATAGTATCCAGAGACAAAATCATTGCATCAACTTCCGGCAAACCTTCAAGCCACAAAAACAGGCTTTCAATATCAGCATTTTTGATAAGACTTCCTAAAAATTCTCTTGGAGGAATAAAAAGCTCTATATCAGAATCAATCTCTGTAATATTCTTTGCTAAACTATAGCAAACCGGACGGTTATCAATAGGTAAAAAAGCGATTTTCATTATTTAATATTATTCTTACTCAAACTTGCTTTAAGGCCTTGAGCCAAGTCATGACGTCCGCTTTTTTCATAAATAGCAGTCATTGATTCTAAGAATTTCAAATTATCAATATTCGGATTTGACTGATTTACAGGAGCCGTATTTACAGGAGTTGTATTTTTTCTTACCTGCTGCTGGACTGCTGTTTGGCTCATTGGTCTTTCCGGCATCGGCTGGCTCATTGTTTGAACATTCTGATTATATGCAGGGTTTACATAATTTCTTAATCTCGGATTGTGAATAGGAGCTTCTGATTCATAAGGATTTCTGTTTTCTCTTTGATATGCGTTAAGCCCGTAATTCACAGTAGTAAACGGTTTTTCAACATTTACATAAGAACTTCCGATTGGCTGATTTCCTCTATACATTTCGATTTCACGTTCATTCAAACCCTGGCTTAAACCAATCTTCATATCAGGTTCTTTGCGTTTGAATAAACGGATTACTGCAAATACAAGGAGGCCGACAAGCCCGAAAGAAAATGCTTTATTAGCAGTATCTGATACTGTATCTTCATCAACATTTTCTCTTATACCCTCTACGGCAGAAGAGTTTTTAAGTCTGTTAAATAAGCTTGATGTTTTTGCCTGTTCCATATCTTCTTTGTATATAGGTGCATAGCTTTCAACAGGGTTGCTCAAATGAACTTTCTGTTCTGATTTAGCAGGCACCGCAGGTGCTAAAGAATCAAATGAAACACTTGCGCCCTGTGCATTTTCTGCCTGGAAGAAAATACTGATACCGTTTCCTGCTGGTTCAACCATTACCGTATCAACATTTGAAACATTGTTGTAGACTGTATTTAAGGTTTTAGAAGCTCTTATATCTTTTAAATCCAAAGTAATTTGATTTGGAGCTTTTACACTCTTTTTTACATCAACAGCTCTATCTGATACTAAAACAATATTATAAGTATCCTTAACCGGAACTATTTCAATTGTCTGCAAAACATTTTCTTCTGCTCCCGCAGCCAATATTGATACAAACATGCCTAAAAACAACAATATTTTCTTCATAATTAATATACTCTCTCTCCCTTGATAACAGTGTATCCTATAGTCATGCCCATGCCATCAATCAAGGGGTTAAAATTTGGGGTAGTTGTATATAGACCATTTGGTCTATGGTCAAATATTTTTTACTAAAAATTCCGTAAAATCATCAACTCTGTATTTGCCGAGCGAATAAAATTTTAACGCGGCTTCGCACCCGAGACAGGAAGTGAGAACCGTTTTTGCGCCGGAATTTATAATATTATTATATTTATCCCTGAAAACTTTTGACATAATTTTGTATTCATTAAGTTTTGAAATCCCATTTAGCCCGCAGCATTTATCGTAATCCTGCATTTCTATATATTCAAGATTTTCCGTATTATCCAGAATCCATTTTATATCTTCATAATTATCAATGTTGCAGGGTTTGTGGAATGTAACTTTTTGGTTTTTTTTAAGTTTCAGCTTTAGATTATTTTCTCTTATGTACTCAAAAATATTTTTGACATTAATTTCATCAGAAAATCCCTTAATTGTTTTTTCACAGCTTGCGCAAACTGTTACAACATCTTTTATTCCGTATTTTTTCATAATCTGAAGATAACTATCTTTATATTGACTAAAGTTATTCATATCTCCTCTTACATAAAAAGAAATTCCGCAGCATTTAAAATTCGGGGTTATAACTTCTATATTGCAGGAATTAAGGAGTTTTACGACAGCTCTGTTTCCTTTGATTCCGCCGGAGCAGCCTCCGAAATATATAACTTTCTTTTCAAATTTTTTACTTTTGATATTATGTGAAAAGAGTTTTAGAAAGTTTATTCCCATTCCGAATACAAAGTTTTTTTGAATAAACGATAAGAGTTTTTCAAAAAAACTCTGCTTAAAATATTCGGCTTTTGCGGAAGCTATAATATCAACAACATCAATATCGCTCGGGCAGAATTTTGAACAGGCGCCGCATTTTAAGCACAAATCCAGGTAACGGTTTAATTTACGTGTCATTTTTAAATCACCCCGAATTAAACCTTTTAGCATAATAAACATTCCGCGCGATACCGTGCAGTCATTACCCGTTATTTTATATACAGGGCAGACAGACTGGCATAACCCGCATTTTGAACAGGAATGAATTTCTTCTTTATACTCCGCCAAGTGTTTCATAATTAATATTTTATCACGAAATGGGGCAGAAATAGAAAACTATACATTTCTGCCTGTTTATCCTATACTAATTGATAAATAGAATATGTGAGGATAAAAGATGTTAAAAGATTTTTTCTTGAATGAAGTTGAAGATGCGATTTTAAAGGCAATAAAAGAAAACAAATTAGGACAGGCAAGTGAATATCAAAGGGGAGCATTAATAATTGAGAAACCTAAAAATCCTGATTTTGGTGATTTTGCGGTTAATGTATCGTCGCTTGCACGTTCTGCTAAAATTGCGCCGCCAATGATTGCAAACGCCGTTGTTGAGAATCTTTCTCCAAAAAATTACACAGTATCGGTTGTAGGCGGGTTTATTAATTTCAAGATAGAGAATACTTTTTTAGCTGATGCGGTTGCTGAAATTTTAGCCAAAGGAAAAGAATACGGACGCCCTGAAAAAATCGAAAAAGAAAAGATTTTATTGGAATATGTTTCAGCAAATCCAACAGGGCCTTTCCATATAGGACACGGACGCTGGGCTGCGATGGGAAGCGCTCTTGCTAATCTTCTAAAATTCTACGGGCATGATGTATATCAGGAATTTTATATAAACGATGCAGGAAGCCAGATACAGAAACTCGGTAATTCCCTAAAAATAAGAATTCAGCAGGAGCTTGGCGAAAAGGTTGATTTTCCGACAGATGAAATCGAAAGAAAGAATTATTATCCGGGAGAATATTTAATACCTGTTGCGAAGAAATTCCTCGCAGAACATGCGCCTACCGATGATGTTCAGGTACTTTCGGATTATGCAAAAAAAGAAATGGAAGAGTGCCAGAAGAAACTTCTTGAAGAGTTCAGGGTTCATTTTGACAACTTCTATTCAGAGCTTGACTTGCACAAATCCGGAAAAGTTGAAGAAAGCTATAAGGCTCTTATGGCAAAAGGTATGCTTTATGAGCGTGACGGCGCTATGTGGTTTAAATCCTCCGAATTTGGTGACGATCAGGATAGAGTCATCAAAAAAGCCGATGGTTCAAATACATATCTGACAGCGGATATTGCTTACCACGCAGATAAATTCAACCGCGGATTTGACAGACTTATTAATATTTGGGGCGCAGACCACCACGGATATGTAGCGCGCGTTAAGGCGTCTCTTGAGGCTCTTGGGTATAACCCTGATAAGCTGGAAATATTGCTCGGTCAGCTTGTAAACCTAGTTGTCAACGGTGAAGAAGTCAGAATGGGCAAACGTAAAAATATGGTTACGTTAGATGACTTGATAGAAGAGGTTGGAATCGATGCAACACGTTACTGGATGGAGATGCGAAATATTGATATGACGCTTGATTT
Organism: Candidatus Gastranaerophilales bacterium; assembly: GCA_944323495.1. The sequence goes on along the minus strand of CALUSZ010000150.1, from coordinate 3,800 downwards.
TGATATTGAGCTTGCAAAACGTTCAACGGACGAGAATCCGGTATTCTATGTCCAATATGCTTATGCCCGTGTCTGCTCTATTCTAAGAAATGCCGTAAATGAAAAGCTTAACCCTGAAACTGGCGAAAAATCACCGGCTCCAATATCAAAAGAAGAGTTAGACGATTTAGTTAAGAATTTTGATAAAAATATTATTTTAAAGACGGCAGATACTGCAAAGACATTGATTTTAAAACTGGAAGAATTTAAATCCGTAATTGTTCTTTCCGCACAAAACAGAACTGTTTACACAATCTGCCGCTATGTTCAGGAGCTTGCTTCAGAATTTCATTCGTTCTATAACTCAAACAGAGTCATTTGCGAGGATAAAGAGTTAATGAAATCACGTCTTGCGCTTATGGTTGCAATTAAGACAACATTAAAGAATGCGCTTGATATTCTGGCTGTTTCAGCGCCTGAAAAGATGTAAAAGAGGGAAATATGATAGAAATTTCAAATCTTGAAAATGCATATCAAACATTAAAAAACTGTTATAATGATTATAATTCAAACCAAGATTCTCCCTTGTTAGAGTATATTGCGGATTCTTGCGTAAAAAGATTTGAATATACTCTGGAAACTGCCTGGAAGCTTGTAAAAAAGATTCTTATACAAAAATATGGTAAAACAGAGCCTGAACTTACTATGAATAATATTTTTCGGTTTATGCAGGGATACGGCTATGCTAAGGACTGGGAAAAATGGCGGAGTTATTATCAAAAACGCAATGATACTGCGCATGAATATAATATAGTAAAATCAAGGCAGCTTATAGAAATCATACCGGCTTTTTTAGAAGATACAGAATTTTTAATAAAAAAACTCAATGAGGATTTGAATGCCGATTAAAGGGGTAAGCAGTAAAGAAGAAAATATTATCAGAAAAATTCTTGAGCAGTACTCTGAAAAATACGAATTTTATTTTTATGGGTCACGTGTAAAGGGCAATTTTCGGCCGCTTTCGGATTTAGATATTTTAGTAAAATCAGATACTGAAATAAATAATGAAGATATTGAAAATTTAAAAGAGGCTTTTGACGAAAGTTTTTTGCCTTATGTTGTTAATCTTACATACAACATAGATGAAAAATTTTATAATTTAATAAAAGCTGATTTGGTGAAAGTATGAGTGATGAAAAAATAGATATAATTGTATCCAAACTCAAAGAAGCAAAACAGCCGATGAGTGATTTTGTGCATTTGATGGATAGCTTTAATGATCCTTATTTGGTTTTAATCTCGTGCATATTGAGTTTGAGAACCAATGACAAGACAACTTATCCCGCGACTTTGAGAATGTTAGAACTTGCTAAGACTCCAAAAGAAATGAAAGCGGTAGGAGTAAAAGAGCTTGCTGAGGCGATTTATCCTGTAGGGTTTTATGAGAATAAGTCTAAACAGATTATAGAGCTTTCGCGTATTATTGATGAAGAGCTGGATGGAAAAGTTCCTGACGAGATAGAGGATTTAATAAAATTTAACGGAGTCGGAAGAAAAACCGCGAATCTGGTTTTATCCAGAGGGTTTAATAAACCTGCAATTTGTGTAGATGTTCATGTACACAGGATTTTTAATCGTTTAGGTTATGTAAAAACCAAAAATCCAGAAGAAACAGAGTTTGCCCTGAGGGCAAAACTTCCCGTAAAATATTGGATAGATATAAATACCCTTCTTGTAACCCACGGGCAGAATGTATGTAAACCAATAAAACCGAATTGTACAGCTTGCCCGATAGCCGACTATTGCGCAAAGGTTATATAGTATGTTAGAATAAATGCATAAGAGAGGGTCGTGATGGCAGAAGAAATCAACTGCCCGTTTTGCGGGAATATTATTGCAAGTGATGCTCTAAGATGCAAGGATTGCGGTGCTTTATTCAAAGAGCCGGAGCTTCCTGATATAAAATTTACGGAGCTGGGGCCGTTTTTAGCTATTGATGTTTTGACTCTGGGCTTTTTTTCTACAATTTGGTTCTTTATTAATGCAAAAGCTATTAACCGTCTTACAACGGGGAATAAAGACCGTTTTAAATTGCAGTGGCTTTTTTTATTGCTTGCTATAAACGGCGGTTTTTATTTATTCTTTTTCTACAAGAATCCTGCTTCATTGATGCTTTTTGCAATTTTACAATGCATTCTTTATATTGCGTTCACATATAGGGTGCTCAGGATAATACAGAAATATACAGAAAATACTTACGATGCAAAAATTGAGATTAATCCTTATTATATAGTATTATTCAACGTGTTTTACCTGATACATTTTCTGGATACGTACAAAAACCGTGTACAAAATCTTCATGTACACTTTGACTGGAAGTCTCCGCAGGGAATCGTGCTTATACTCCTGATACTAATAACTATATTTATACTCAGGTTTTATAACGAAATGTATCTTCTTCTGCACATTAAATAGACAGCTCAAAAGTTGTTTTTGCAACTCTTGCATTGGCTTCATAAGCTGATTTTGCTAGTTGTATGTTAACAGCATCTTGAACCGTGTAACCATTTTGAAGCGCAGAAACCATTGCATTATCAAGATCTCTTGATGCTTGTACCAGATTTTCAGAGACAGTTTGAAGCAAGTCTCCGGGCATAACATTTGAATAATAATTACTCAAATCAACGCTGGATTCCTGCGGTGCAATAGAAGCTTCCTGAAGAACTCCGCCATCACTCTGTGAGCCCGAAGAAGCCGGAGCAGTCGGGGTTAAGCCTTCCATTAAACCATAATATGCTGACGAATCTATTGCCGATATTGTGCTCATCATTGAACCTCTAATATTAGTTTAACTCGTTTTTAAAATTATACAAGGGGTATATATACAATATGTTACATTGGCTCGGAATGTATAATAATTATTACATTGCCAAGTTTAGTTTTTATATCATTTTCTATTTGGTCACAAATATTATGGCAGCAGCTGATTTTCATATCCGGATTAAACAGAAGTGTAAGTTCTACTTCTTTATACTGGCCTGATTTTCTGCCTTTGATGTTTTTGTAGCCTTTTATTACAGTATTGTTTTTCAAGACATTTTCAATTTTTTCTATATCCTCTGCTGAAATCGAGCCGTCCAGCAGATTATTAAGCGTTTCTTTTGAGATTGAGAATCCTGTTTTTAGTATTATTAGAGCAACAATAATAGCAATTGCGGGGTCAAGTATTGTAAGCCCTGTAATCTTTATCAGCACAAGCCCTGCTAAAACTCCAAAAGAGGAGAAAATATCCGTCTGCAAATGTTCGGCATCTGCTCTTAAGGATACCGAATCAGATTTTTTGGCGACATAAAATAAATATCTGCTCACCGCAAAATTTGCAACTACAGCAAAAGCCATAACATATATCCCAAGCATGGATTCAGCTTCCATCGTATAGCCGGATAAAAGTTTTGAAAAGGACTCATAAATAATAAAAAGTCCTGCAAAAATAATCAGCCCGCCCTCAATAAATCCGGACATATCTTCGTATTTACCGTGCCCGAACGGGTGGTCTTTATCAGCAGGCTCGGCTGAGCGGGTTACGGCAAAAAATGTGAGTACAGAAGCTAAAAAATCCGACAGAGAATGAATCGCCTCTGATATTATACTTATGCTTCCGGATACCATGCCGGCAATAATTTTTGTAACAATAATTACGCTGTTTGATGTTATAGAAAGCCCTGCAGCGAATTTCTTTTGAGTTTCAAGTTTCATTTTTCTAAGCAACTCCGTTGTTTAACAAATCGTGAATGTGGATTACACCAACAGGCCTTTTATTT